>JAESUA010000327.1 GCA_016763255.1 Magnetovibrio sp.
ATAAACCAAGACCAGCGCCAGATCGGTGAACAAGACGCTGCGCCACACCTTGGCAAAGGAAAAGGGCATGCCCAGGGGGATGCGCTGGGCGATGATGAAGTGATAAGGCATGCCGAATACAAACAGCACCAATGGATGGCGGTAAATGCGATAGCTCAGGCGTTTGGCGTCCGATAAGGCGTTGTATTCGCTCACCGTCAGGGTGTTGATGTCGCCAAAACCGCGATTGCCCAAATTGCCCGATGTTGCGTGATGCATGGCGTGGGCTTTTTGCCAGAAGGCGTAGGGCGTCAGCGTCAGCAGGCTCAGTATCCGCCCCAGGCCATCGTTGACTTGGCGCGAGCGAAAGTATGATCCGTGGCCGCAATCGTGCTGGATGATGAATAAACGCACCAAAAAGATTCCTGCGGGCAGCACCAGCACCAAGCCAAACCAATAGCCGTGTTCCAAGGCATACAGCATCGCCGCGGTGAGGGCGAAAAAAGGCACGGCGGTGAGGATCAGCTGGATCACGCTACGCTTGGTGTCGGCACCCTTGTAAGCGGCGCAATGCTTGGCAAGGCGGCGTGCAACGGCCTGGATGCCTTGGTCTGTTTGCTCGGTACCTGGGGAGGTGTTGTTTTGCATCGTTCCTGTCTAATTTAACCCCGGCCGTGGCTCTTTGTGCAGCATCAGGGTGATGTTCGGTCACGTATCTGTCACATCGCAATTGTAGAGTGTGTTAAAAGGGATGTGCGACACACCGCAGAAGGTGCTACATAACAGAATATATGGTAAACAATCTATCTTAATGATCTCAGTTTTGATGACCTCAGTCTTCATGATTTCAGCCGAGCTTATGATTTTGCCATCACACGCAGGTGTGACCCCTTAAAGTACCCCCTGTAATTTCACGCGGTGCAGGCGGCTCAACGTTTTTGGAAACATACTATGGCTCAAGACCTTGTCACCACAGATTCTCTAGATTTAGACCCCATCGGGGAGCGAAATCTCGATGATTTCGTCACCTTTATGGTCGGTGGGCAATTGTTTGGAATTCCAATCTTGATGGTCCAGGACATCTTGCGACTGGAAGCCATTGCGGTGATCCCGTTGGCACCGCCCAAGGTCAAGGGCTCGATCAATCTGCGCGGCTCAATCGTCACCGTGATCAGCGTGCGCATGTGCTTAGGCATGGGCGAACGTGCAGAAGACGCCGATGGCGCCGAAGAAACGGACATGGGCGTCACCGTCGAGCAAGGCGGCAACCTCTACACCTTATTGGTTGACCGCATCGGCGAGGTCGTCAACGTCTCGCCCGATTGTTACGAAGCAACCCCGCGCACTCTGGATGCCAAATGGCGCGATTACGCCCTCGGCGTGTACCGTCTCGACGCTCAGCTGATGGTGGTTCTCGATGTTGAGCGGATGCTGGAAATTGAACCCAGCTAAGCCGCGCTCAACCAATCGGCCTGCGTTCAGTAGCTAATGTTGGATTTATAGATTTTCGTCATCGTGACGGCGATATGGTCTTCGACCACCACCACATCGCCACGCGCGATGAGGTTGCCGTTGGCTTTAACCTCAATGTCTTCATTGATGGTGCGGTCCAACATCACCACGGCACCACGGCCCATCTTCAAAAGCTGGCTCACCTTCATGGTGCTGGTGCCGAGTACGGCCGTAATTTCGACCTGCACATCCAAAAGCGACTGGTGCTTTTCGTCGTTGTCGTCTGCCATGGCTACCTTAACCGTACGAATCGTTGAAACAGATACATAGTCTAACACCGAAACGCCGGCGTGCGCCGAGAATGTGCACCGTCATGCCCGTGTTTCAGGATCACGAAGCCTCTAAAAGACGAAACTCCCACATGATCCTCGCCCGCCATGGGCATTTCTTACAGGCTCGATTAAACAAAGAACCTAATGAGATGCGGCAAAATAATCTGCAAGCGAGGATCAATAATTTGGTTCTCGCACAAAAGCAGTTGCAGGCAGAGTTTATGCAACCCGGTCTTGTTGGCGCAACCGCCCACAATTGAAAGCCAGCATGAAATCAATTGGCGTTGCACTTGAAACTTGAGCCCAGCACCTGCCCTTCTGGCTCAGGCCCTCTTCCTCAGGCACTCCTCCTCCGACCAGGCCCTTTTTACCCGGCACTGCCGCCTCGCTGTGTACCTACTTAGCGAAAAAACATCGTGAGTTCCGGAAATAGCAAGACCAACGTGAGAACCAGAATTTGTAGAACGATGAAGGGCATGAACCCGCGAAAAATCGAGATCAACGAAATATGTGGCGGCGCGACAGATTTGAGGAAAAAGGCTGCCGGGCCGAAGGGGGGCGACAAAAATGAAACCTGCATTGCGATGCAAAAGACAATGCCAAACCATATCGCAACGAAACTCGTATTGCCGACCAAAGGAGATAATAAGCCAAGTTCATCGATTGGGAGCTTGGAAATGATGGGCAGAAAAACCGGCATCACAAGAAGGACAATGCCGACCCAATCCATAAATGCACCTAGAAAAAGAAAAATCACCATCATTATGAAAAGAACACCGACGGTGGATAAATCAGATCCAATTATAAGGTTGGCCACATAGGAGGGGCCTCCGGAAATTGTGTAGGCTCCCGCGAGCGCTGTTGCACCCATTGTGATCCACAGAATTGTCCCCGTGGACATGAATGTACGGGTGGCCGCCTCTTTGACCAACTTAACGGTCAATTCTTTGCGCAAGAAAATGATAACCAGAACGGCAACAGATCCCATCGCCGCGGCTTCGGTAATTCCAGTAATGCCGGCGTAAATCGAGCCAAGAACAACCAACACAACGAGCATCGGTGGAATCAGGCCTTTCGACATCAACCAGGTTTTTGCGATGATACCCTTGCCGAATAATAAATAGGTGCCGGCTGCGCCAAGAAGCAAAACTACAATGGAAACGAGCAGTTGATTGGTTTCATAGGGAACGTATTCATCTGCGCGCAGTAGACCGTTTGCGTTCTGTACTTCAATTGACACGGCGTGAAACAGGCGACCAAATCCCCACAGAGCAAATCCCCATCCAAAGAAGGTGAGGAAACACAACATTTTTTCCTTGGGATCGGGCTCATCATCGCGGGGTTCTGGTAACGGGGCCAGGCTGGGGTTCAACTGCGTGCGGACAACAATGTAAATGATATAAAACATCGCCAAGATGAAACCCGGTACGAAAGCAGCCTTAAACAAGGCGTAAATAGAGGTCTCAGTGACCAGGCCGTACATAATCAAAACGATGGAAGGCGGAATCATGGTCCCAAGGCTTCCGCTGGCGCAAATTGTCCCCACCGCAAGATTTTGGTCATACTTGAGCCGAAGCATCTGGGGCAATGCAATGAGGCCCAAGAGAACAACTTCGCCGCCGATAATCCCGGACATCGCAGCCATAACGATGGCCATAATGGAGGTCACGATTGCGATGCCACCACGCGTTCGCGACAGCCACATGTTCAGACTTGTGTACATGTCACGCGCGATACCGGATCGTTCAAGCAAATTTGCCATGAAGATAAACAAAGGCACCGAGATCAACACATAATTGGTTGTTATCCCGTAAATTCGCTGACCAAGGATGTTAAGTGGACCGGTTCCAAAATTGCTGAATATCACGTCCGGACCGAATTTTAGAACCATCACGACAACGGCCAGAAATCCGGACGCAAAGCCGAGCGGCACGCCAATTGCCAGCAGCATCAGCATGCCAACAAGCAGGATTATAGAGATCGTTCCCACATCCATTTGAATTTGCCCTTAGAATTATTTTTCGACGTCTTTATCGATGTCGAGTGTGTTTGCTTTGATGGCTTCTAGATCGACCTCATCGGTCACATCATGTGTCACCGGTGGCTTGTTCCAGTCGCAAATCAGGTTCGAGATCGCCTGAATCAAAATCAATGCAAGAAAAGTCAGAATAAGCGGTTTGATGGTTCCCGGAATGGGCGGATCCCACGCGGTTCCATACGTTTCCATAGTTAGTAATTTCCGCTTTACCTCTGAAAAAGAGCCCCATATCACCGCAAATGAGAAGACCGCCAGGCAGGCGACTGAGATGCAGTCAAAGATATGCTGTACCCACCTTGGGACAATATCATAAATGATGAAAATCCGGATGTGGCTACGATGGCGCATTGCGTAGAGACCAGCAAAAAGATAGGCACCACCAGAAACCCAGAGAGACATTTCATTTACCCACATGGTTGGGTTAACAAAAACGTACCTTAGGACGACTTCATAGAAAATAATGGCGACAACAAATGGCGTACTCCACAAAGCAACCAACCCTAACCAGGTGGACAGCTTATCGATAATATTTTGATCTTTACGATATTCCACTAGGTCCTCATTTTTTTTATCTAGTTTTAAGCTTTTGAACCAAGTCTAGTCTGATTGCCTGACAATCTTACAGATTTTTCGGCTCGTCAAGTGGTTTCATACAGCATTCAATATAGTGAAGCATTGTACCGTTCAGGCACTATTTTTTGCCGGATGTATTGAGGCATGGCCCGACCTCACCATTAAATATTTGGAATATTTCCTTGCAATCAGATTGTCAGGCAATATGCTTGTCTTACTGTATAGAGGGAATGATAAATAATTTTAAGGGAGCGGTTACATGAACTTTAAATCGAAACTTTTGGGAGCGGTCGTCGCGACTGTATTGACGACGGGTAGCGCTTACGCTGCACAAACATCGCTGACTTTCGCCACCCATCATTCGCCTGAAGGACCTTCTGGCGAACTCATGGGGGCGTTTCTCAAAGATATTGAAGCAATGTCAAATGGCGAGATTAAAACCACGGCGTTTTATTCGTCCTCGCTTGTGAAATCTCAAGATACATTCGACGCCGCAGCAAATGGTGTTGTCGATTGTGATATGACAAATGGCAGCTATCAAACCGGTAAAAATCCGGCTTTTCAATTCGTTGCCGATGTTATGGGCGGTTACGACACACCATTGCAGTACCTGACCTGGGTTAACTATGGCGGTGGTGCGGAAATCATCGACAGCCTGTATGCCGAATATGGAATGAAATTCGTTGGCTCTTGGGTCGGCGGCCAGGAATCGCTGACCTCTTCGCGTCCGTTGAATGGCGTAAGCGATTTGAAAGGCTTCAAATTCCGCTCACCTCCGGGCATGGAATCGGAAATTTTCGCATCCTTGGGCGCCAAACCGGTTGTGATGGATTTCACCGAAATCTTTTCCGCGCTTGAGACGAAAGTCATCGATGGCGCCGATGCATCATCGCTGGCCAATAACGTCGGTCTCGGCCTCTATGATATCGTGAAGTACACGACCTTCCCGGGCTTCCATTCGATGTCGTCTGACCATATGGCGTGCAATCGTACCGTATGGGACGCATTGCCAGCCAATCATCAGGCAATTATTGAAACGGCCATGCAGAAGCTCTCCTTGCAACTGATGATGAAAACAATTGTGGCAAACGGCGAAGCGGTCGCAAAGCTTTCCAGTCAAGGTGTGACATTGCACAACTGGTCTGGTGAAGACCGTGCGACGTTCCGCGCTGCTGCTAAATCGGCGTGGGGCAATTGGGCCAAGAAAACCCCTGAAACGGCAAAAATTGTGGAAAGCCACAAGACGTTTCTTGCCCGCATTGGCCTGGGTGGCTAGCACCAAAATGGTACAGGGACGTTGGGGGCAAACTTAGCGTTTCTGTTCCTTCAATAGAGAAGTTATGACCAGATCAACCTGCGCATAAATGAATTCATTTAAGCGCAGGTTGATCAAATATAAATACCAAATAAGCTAGAATACGGAGCGACCAATGAAGATTATGATCCTGGGGGGCGGCGGTTTTATTGGGCAAAGACTCGCCCGTGAACTGAGCCGCCGTGAGATGCTCTGCGGGCAGAAAATTGACAGCCTTATTCTTGCCGATATCGCAAAACCTGCGAACGTTGAAGCTTCTTTTTCAGTTGAAACAATCGAATGTGACATGTCGGACAAGCAGTCGGTGGAGCGCGCATTTGCCGACGACATCGACGTGATCTACATGTTGGCGGCGGTTGTTTCTTCACATGCCGAAGCCGTCTTCGAGGACGGCATGAACGTCAATCTCTTTGGCATGCATAATGTATTGGAACGATGCCGTGAGATGGCGAATTGCCCAATATTTGTTTACACCTCATCCGCGGCGGTTTTCGGAGGGGAAATTCCCGACCTGATCGAAGATTGGACGTTGCTCAATCCTCAGACCTCCTATGGAACGCAAAAGGCCATCGGCGAGCTCTTGTTAAACGACTATTCTCGGCGCAAATTTTTACAAGGCCGAGGCTTCCGCCTGCCGACGATTTCGGTGCGCCCTGGCAAGCCGAACAAGGCCGCTTCGTCGTTTATGTCATCCATCATACGCGAACCTTTGAATGGCGAAACGGCGATCTGCCCGGTGGATCGAACCTTCAATCATTACTATTTGTCGCCAAAGCTCTGCATCGAAAATCTAATCTTAGGGGCAGAACTCAAACAAGAAGATCTTGGCATGAATGTGTGCATGACCATGCCGGGGCAGTATCTTTCCGTTGGCGAAATGATTGATGCCATGAAAGCCATTGCTGGTCCCGACTTAGAATCGCTCATCAAATGGGAGAAAGACCCCGCCGTTGAGAAAATTGTATCGGGGTGGTGCAGAAACTTTAACCCACAAAAAGCTTTGTCCCTGGGGCTAAAACAGGACGCATCGTTTGCTGAAAACATCCAATACTATCTCAACGAAGACATGTAGTCTGTATTGCCAATAATGCTTACAAATAAGCCTTTCTTGACGGACTCTGCGAATGTGTATTTTATGCCAGCTAAACTAAAATATTCTTCACCGGGATAAGAGCCTGATATGTATGCAATCATTGAACAAACGCAACGTTTTAAGCTGGTTGCAGATCAACTCGCAGCCAGTATCCGGTCCGGTGATCTGGCGGCCGGCCAGAAGATGCCGCCGGACAAAAAATTGGTTGAAAGTTTTCAGGTCAGTCGCGCAACGATCAGAGAAGCGATGATTGCACTTGAAGTGATGGGATTGGTCGAAACTAAATTTGGTTCAGGGGCTTATGTTTGCAAGTCCCTGCCCAAGTTTATCGAGGTTCGAAAACGCCATCATGGATATTTTGAAAATGTTGAGGCGCGATACTCGATTGAACCCGAAATTGCAGCTTTGGCCGCATTGAATGCAACCCAAAAAGAACTCGATTTCATGCGTAACTGTGTCGACAACATGATGGCGCCGGACGTCTCGACCCAAATAATTTCCAAGAACGATTGGGCCCTACACCTGGCTATCGCCGAAGCCTCAAGAAATACCGTGTTTGTTTCAGTGGTCGAATTTCTGTGGGAAGTCCGAAACAAACTTCCCAAATGGACGCGTCATTTCAATGAAAGATCACAAGCTGACAAACACCAGCACCTGTGCATTGAACATTCCAACATTGTCGATGCAATTAAAGCAAAAGACCCAGAGGCCGCACGCGAAGCCATGCGCATCCATTGTCGCAGTATGGGGACATCAATGCTAAAGGCTTGGCACGAACAAGAAAGTGAATTGAAAGGGGCCGAACAAACCGTTGTCGGACGTTTGGAAAAATGGGAACCCTGACGTCACGGACTTAACAATTTATTGTCAAGATTATTGTCTGAATCGGCCCTAGCAGCCAGTCAAATTAAAGCCGAGCATGTGTTGCACATGCTCGGCTTTAATTTTACATATTTTTTGCCCCGTAAAGCAGACCCAGGAGCCGATCTAAACCCCTAGGTCTGAATCAAGGAAAACAATCTTTAGTGATTGTCTCTCGGGTGGCCTTTACGCGCGATGTCTCTATGTTCGGTTGCGCCATCCAGGACCATGCCCTGACTGAACGGGGTAACTTTTTCACGAAACAATTCCTGCCAGGGTGTCTGGCTTGCTGGAGTGGGATATCCACCGCTGGCTTCCAGCGATGCTTTTCGCTGTTCCAGTTCTGCGTCACTTACGTTCATATTGACCGTGCAGGCATTCAGATCGATGCGTATCGTGTCGCCCGTTTGCACCAATGCCAGACCACCACCGTCTGCCGCCTCCGGAGAGGCATTGAGAATCGATGCGGAACCAGAGGTCCCAGACTGCCGCCCATCGCCGATGCAAGGCAGCACGTTGACGCCCTTCTTGATGAGATAAGACGGGGGACGCATATTCACGACTTCGGCGCCGCCAGGAAATCCTTTTGGTCCAACCCCGCGCATAATGAGGATGGAATGTTCGTCGAGTTGCAGGTCCGGCTGATCAATGCGTTTGTTAAAGTCCTCAGGCCCGTCGAACACAATAGCCCGCCCTTCAAACGCATTCGGCGTTGTCTCACTGGACAGGTAACGCTGCTCAAACTCTGGGCCGATGCATGAGGTTTTCATGATGGCTGAGTCAAAAAGATTGCCCGATAGATTCAAAAATCCAGCGTTCTTCATGAGAGGGTCCGTTGCCTTGCGGATGACCTCCAGGTTCTTAATTTCAATGCCCGAATAATTCTCGGCCACGGTTTTGCCGTTCGCTGTCAACGCATCGCGATGGGGCATTAAGCCGGCCGACAAAAGTTCTGCGATTACGGCCGGCAAGCCACCCGCATGATGGAAATCTTCGCTTAAGAAACGCCCGGCGGGCTGTAAATCAACAAGCAGCGGAATGTTGTAGCCGATCTCTTGCCAATCTGAGTTTGAAAGGTCAACTCCCATGCGGCTTGCAATGGCATTCATATGGATGGGGGCGTTGGTCGAGCCGCCGAGTGCAGAATTAACCACAATCGCGTTTTCAAACGCCTGACGGGTCATGATGTCGCAAGGACGACGGTCTTGTTTAACCATGGCCACAATTTCGAGCCCTGTCTTGTAGGCCATCTGTGCCCGTTCACGGTAGGGTGCCGGTATTGAGGCGGAACCGGGAAGCTGCATACCCAAGGATTCAGCCAAAGAGTTCATCGTCGTGGCCGTGCCCATGGTATTGCAATAGCCCACCGACGGCGCCGACAGCGCGACCATCTCAAAAAACTCATCGTCGGTAATTTCACCGGCGGCGTGTAGATTTCTGGCTTCCCACATGATGGTGCCGGAGCCAGAACGGTTGCCGTTGTGATATCCGTTCAGCATAGGGCCAACTGAAAATGCCAAAGCCGGAATGTTTACTGTGGCTGCGGCCATCAACAATGCCGGGGGGGTCTTGTCACAACCAATTGTCAAGACAACGGCATCAATGGGATATCCATAAAGAGTTTCAACCAAGCCAAGATACGCCAGGTTGCGATCCAGCATTGCTGTTGGACGTTTGCCGGTCTCCTGAATGGGATGCACCGGAAATTCCATCACAATCCCGCCGGCTTCGCGAATGCCTTCACGGGTGCGCTTTGCCAACTCGATATGGTGGCGATTGCAGGGCGACAGGTCCGACCCCGTTTGGGCAATTCCGATGATCGGTTTTCCCGACTGAAGCTCTTCTAACGTCAGGCCGTAATTGAGATAACGTTCAAGGTATAGGGCTGTCATTTCAAGGTTGTCAGGATTATTGAACCATTGACGAGATCGCAACGTAGAGCCCTTGCCCAGCTTCACGGAAGGTTCATTTTTTTTGGTCATGGGAGGTCCCCGCTATGGCGAATGGTTGGCCGGTTAAAACAGATTGAAGTAATTTATGTCAAGGTATATTGTCTGACAATCAGTCACAATCTTTATTTTTGTTTTGGCCGTAGATGCCGAAGCGCAGACGTAATTAGCGGAGTTTAGATGTTAAAAAAAATCACACTTATTGGCACAGGCTTGATGGGGTATCCAATGGGCGTGCAATTGCTGAAAGCTGGCTACAGTCTTCAGGTCTGGAATCGCACCATTGATAAGGTAAAGGGTTTGGAAGATCTGGGTGCTGTCGTGGCTTCATCGCCGGGCGAAGCGGCAAGATCGGCTGATGTTGTCATAACCATGCTCAGCAATGGCGAGGCCGTGTCAGACGTTCTGACATCCGGGGGCGTTGCAAAAGCGATGAAACCGGGCGCTATTTTTGTGGACATGAGTTCCGTCACCCCCTCGCAAGCCCGAGAACATTTCGAAATTTTGTCAAAGCACGAAATTTCGGCGTTAGATGCTCCGGTATCAGGCGGCACAAAGGGCGCGCAATCAGCTCAGCTCGCGATCATGGCCGGGGGCGACCCCGATGCCTTCGAACGCGTTAGGCCCGTTCTGGAGGCTATGGGGGCACCTGTATTGGTAGGCCCAACAGGAACTGGGGCTTTGGCAAAACTGGCAAATCAGGCGATTGTGGCCGTTACGATATGCGCCGTGGCCGAAGCAACTCTGCTTTTGGAAAAGGGCGGCGCGGATGTACCTGCCGTGCGAAAGGCCTTGGCCGGTGGTTTTGCCGACAGCATTATTTTGCGCCAACACGGCGACCGGATGACCCGACGAGACTTCGAACCGGGCGGCCCGTGTAAGATGCAACTGAAAGACCTAAACAATCTCGTGAATGTCGCGGAAACATTAAACTTAACATTGCCCCATGTTGAAAAGGCCCGAAGCAGATTTGAAGATTTGTGCAGTAGGCTGGACGGCGGAAATCTCGATCATTCGGCGATTTTTCTCGAACTGTTGGATATCAACAAGTCGTAAGGCCAAGGCTCAAATTAAAGGCGACGCCGCTGGCACAGCGGCGTCGCCTTAGATCGGCTTAAAGGGCCGCTTTGAGATTTTCCAAAGCCGCTTCGCGCAACAAAAATACATCCGACCCCGGCATCACTAAATTGTAGCCACGCTTGAACATATCTGCGGTCGAGTCACCGGGCATGACAAGTCCGCCCAGCCATTTATCGCTGTCGCGGATGGTGGTTTCGGCTCGTTCCAGGGCCTTGACGAAGGTCGGATTTTTATAATCGCCCATGCATCCGGCGGAGGCCGAAAGGTCCAATGGTCCGATAAAAAACATATCGATGCCGTCTTGGGCGCAGATGGCGTCAATATTTTCAACCGCTTGCAGGCTTTCAATCTGGCAGATCACCAGCA
>JAESUA010000328.1 GCA_016763255.1 Magnetovibrio sp.
CCGTTGCAATGAAACATCGGCAGGGTCCATAAATAACGCGGATGATGGCCCATGTTCCAGCCGACCACGTTGGAGATGGCATTCAGATACGCGCCGCGGTGGTGATAGACCACGCCCTTGGGGTTGCCGGTGGTGCCCGATGTGTAGTTCAGCGAAATCGCGTTCCACTCATCTTTGGGCAGGGACCAGACGTAGCCTTCGTTGCCTTCTTCAAGAAAAGCTTCGTAGTCGATCTCGCCCAATTTATCGCCGCGCACCTCGGCCAATTTATCATCCACATCGATGATGGTGATGTCGTCGCGGCCGATCTTGCCCAGCGCGTCTTTGACGGTGGCGGAAAATTCGGTATCGGTGATCAAGAATTTGGCTTCGCCGTGGTTAAGGATGAAGGCAATGCTTTCTGCATCCAGGCGATAATTCAGCGCGTTCAACACCGCGCCGGTGACCGGTACGCCAAAGTGACACTCAAACATTTCCGGGGTGTTGGATAACATCACCGCGACGGTGTCGCCTGTTTTTATGCCGCGTTTGGTCAGCGCACAGGCCAAGCGTTTGGCGCGCATAAAGGTCTGTGACCAGGTGTAGCGGCGATCGCCATGGACCACGCTTTCTTTGTCGGGATACGTACGGGCCGCGCGCTCGATAAAGCTTAAGGGGCTCAGCGATTGAAAGTTTGCCGAGTTCTTGTCTAAGTTTTGTTCGTAGATGTTTGTGCCCGTGTTCATGGTGCAATTTTCCCTGTATCAGTGAATTGGCGACAGTTTGGCACAGTGCTGCATTGCAAAAAACGTTCTTTTCGATCAAAATTCGCATCAGGGAGTTGGTCGTGAGTGCGCGGGGGTGTGCTTACCGACAACAAGAGTGTCTTCGGTCCGGTATTTTCAGGTGAAAACGCCGCTGATTTTCCGAAGGTAGCTAGGGAGGAATATATGGCTAACCCTTATGAAGTAGCGCATGCGCGCTCCCTCAACGACCCCAATGAATTTTGGGGCGAAATTGCACAAGATATCGACTGGGTGAAGCCCTGGGACAAAGTCCTGGATGATTCGAACCCGCCGTTCTATCGCTGGTTTGTTGGGGCGGAATGTAACACCTGCTACAACGCGGTGGATCGTCACGTAAAAAATGGCCGCGGCGACCAGCCCGCCATCATCTATGACAGCCCCATGACCGGTGGCACCAAGCAGACCATTACCTACAGCCAGCTGCAAGACGAAGTCTCGCGCTTTGCCGGGGTGCTGCGCGCCAACGGCGTGGGCAAGGGTGATCGTGTCATCATTTACATGCCGATGATCCCGCAAGCCCCCATCGCCATGTTAGCTACGGCGCGTTTGGGTGCGATCCATTCGGTGGTGTTCGGCGGTTTTGCTGCGGCGGAACTGGCCACGCGCATCGATGATGCCACGCCCAAGGCCATCGTCGCCGCCAGCTGTGGCCTGGAACCGGGCCGCACCATTCAATACAAGCCACTGCTGGATCAAGCGGTCGAGCTTGCCACTCACAAACCCGATGCCTGCATCGTATGGCAGCGTGAAGAAGCCCTGGCCGATTTATCCAACCCCGGTGATGTGGATTGGGCCGAGGCCGCCAAGACGGTTGAGCCTGCCGAATGCGTGACGGTGGCCGCCACCGATCCGCTGTACATCATGTATACGTCCGGTACGACGGGCGTGCCCAAAGGCATTTTGCGCGACAACGGTGGGCACATGGTGGCGCTGAATTACACCATGAAGGCCATCTATGACGTGCAACCCGGTGATGTCTACTGGGCTGCATCGGATGTGGGCTGGGTGGTTGGCCACAGCTACATTGTTTACGGACCATTGTTGTACGGTTGCACCACGCTGATTTATGAAGGCAAGCCCGTGGGCACGCCCGATGCCGGTGCGTTCTGGCGGGTGGTGGCCGATCATAAGGTCAAGGTGTTGTTCACCGCCCCGACCGCGTTGCGCGCCATCAAACGTGATGATCCCGAAGCCAAGCTAATGGCTCAGTACGATATGAGCAGCCTCAAGGCGCTTTATCTGGCTGGTGAACGCACCGATCCCGACACCTTGGAATGGTCACAAAAAATCCTTGGAACCCCGGTGATCGATCACTGGTGGCAGACCGAAACCGGCTGGTCCATCGCCGCCAACTGCATGGGCTTGCACGCCTTTGAAGTCAAACCCGGATCGCCCACCAAGGCTGCACCCGGATGGGATATTCAGGTGTTGGCCGATGACGGTCATCCGGTCGAGGCCGGCACCATCGGCTCGATCTGTTGCAAACTGCCGCTGCCGCCGGGAACCTTGCCGTCTTTGTGGAACGCCGATGCGCGCTATCAAGAAGCGTATTTGGATGAATTCCCGGGTTTTTATAAAACCGGCGATGCGGGCTATATCGACGAAGACGGCTACGTCTACGTCATGGCGCGCACCGATGACATCATCAATGTCGCCGGCCATCGTTTGTCGACCGGCGCCATGGAAGAAGTTCTGTCCGCCCACCCTGACGTCGCCGAATGTGCGGTGATGGGGGTCGCCGATCAGCTCAAAGGTCAGATGCCAGTGGGCATGTTGGTGTTGAAGGCCGGTGTGGATCGTGACCACGCAGATATCGTCAAAGAAGTGGTCAAGATGGTGCGCACTCAAATCGGCCCGGTGGCAGCGTTTAAAATCGCCACCGTGGTGGACCGTTTGCCGAAAACCCGGTCGGGCAAAATTCTGCGCGGCACCATGCAAAAAATTGCCGACAACGAAGCCTATAAAATACCTGCGACCATCGATGATCCAAGTGTCTTAGATGAAATCGAAACCGCACTCGAAGGCATCGGCTACGCCAAGGCACGCTAAACTTAGCGTTCAAATACGATGACAAAGGGCCGGGGGCATATCGCTTCCGGCCCTTTTGTTATGAGAGGCCCAACAAATTGGTGATGGTGAGGAACAACGGCACCGGCGAAACTGCGATGGCGATGGATATGAGAAAGCGCGGCCAGCTGAACAGGCCTGAGATACCCGCCGCCATGCAGATGCCGCCGCCACCGCCGATCAAGGCATTGCCGGGAACGTTCAGCGCCACCACCACCGCCAGATAACGGTGACGCAACAAAAATGGCATCAAACGTTTGGGCGCGTTGGCGAGGAGTAAATTGAGGCGCTGTGGCGGATTAAGCGGGGCAAGGCGGTCGATCAGATCTTAGGCCCGGACCAAGCCCAAGGATGCAAACATGCGGGCGATCAATTCAATCGGCATCAGACGGCCGATGAGGTAGGCCATCACCAACGCGCCGACCGTGCACAGATACACCGTCAGTAAAATTTCCTGGCCGTAGATGAACATCATGGCGAGGCCAAATTCGATCCCCGGAACAAACGGGATCGCCATCAAGGTGGTATACAAACTGCCCAGGATCACGCCGAGAAGATCGCTGTCACTGATGCTGCTGGTCACGCTTTGATTGAACAACGTATTCAGCCATGCACCGGTTTGCTGACCCAACACCAGCAGGCCAGCGTATGCGAACACCCCTAGGGTGATGCGTGTCCACCGGACCGTGGATGTTGGGGGCGGTTTTGGGGGCAGTGTATCGGGTTCTAAGCCGTCAGCGCTCATCTGATCGTTTCTTTCGACAATGTGCGATGAAATGATTATGCCGTCGCAAGGGGGCTTTTACAGGGCAATTGTATGCGTGTATCAGGGCTGTGTCTTTCTTTAATAAGGTGGTCCGGTTTGAAGGGAGCTCAAGGGCTTGTGTGCTGCAATGGGCCCAGTCCGATTTGTGCTGCAGCCATCAAAAAAGGGGCCACGAACGGGCCCCTTTTTCTTGATATGTTTTGTGTGCTCAGCCGTTTGAGCTGTCCGAGCCGTCTTCGTCTGTCGACTTGCTGGGACCAAAGACGCTTTCCACCGTGGGCATGACTTCGGGTTCCAACATCGGGCCGGGGGCCATGGTCGGCAGCGCGGGTTCGATTTCGGGCTGCTGGACAGCCGGCGGCGCAGCGGTCGGCACATGGGTGGTGCCGGCCTTAGCACGTGCGATGGCGACGACTTTTTCGAGGTCGGATTCGATGCACAGGCCCATGCCCACGGGGCTTTGCGGCTTAATGTTGGAGATGTTCCAGTGACTGCGTTCGCGCACCGACTTGATGGTCGGCTTGGTGGTGCCGATCAGCCGTGAAAGCTGCGCATCGCTGAGTTCGGGGTGGTGTTTGAGCAACCATGCGATGGCGTCCGGGCGGTCTTGGCGTTTGGACACGGGGGTGTAACGCGCACCTTTGCCACGGGCTTTGGGCATAGGTAACGTGGTCTTGGCCATTTTCAGGCTGGCGTTTTCATCGTCCTGACAGCGGTCGATTTCTTTTTTAGTCAACTCACCTGTCGCAATCGGGTCCGCACCTTGCATTCCCACCGCAACCTCGGCGTCGGCGATGGCTTGCACTTCAAGCTCATGCAGGCCGACAAAATCGGCAATCTGATCGAACGACAAGGCGGTGTTTTCAACGAGCCATACGGCCGTCGCCTTAGGCATCAAAGGCTTCGACATAGCGGATTCCTTATTCAAAAAACGGGACAACCCCCAAATTTGGGGGTTGTGTGAGCCTTGTCTATCGTAAAAAGCGTTGCGGGTAAACCGCTAGAGAAACATTTTAACACGACAAGGCTCTAGAGCAAAACTCTGACTTAAGCCATTTCCAACACGATTTTACCGATATGCTGGCTGCTTTCCATCAACCGATGGGCCTCGCAGGCTTGTTCCAAAGCGAATGTCTTGTACACCACGGGCTTGATCGAGCCGTCTTCGAGCAGCGGCCAGATGGTCTTTTGGAGGTTTTGCGCGATGGCGGCCTTGAAGCCTGTATCGCGTGCGCGCAGGGTCGATCCGGTCAGGGTCAGGCGTTTGAGCATCATCGGCATCAAATTGATTTCGACCTTGGAACCTTGCAAAAAGGCGATGTTCACCAATCGCCCATCGGGGGCCAGGGCTTTGATATTGCGCGCGACATAATCACCGCCGACCATGTCGAGGATCACGTTGACCCCCTTGTCCCCCCCATTTTTGGCCCCAAAAGCCCGCGCCGCATCGACAAAATCGTCTTCACGGTAATTCACCGCCTGCTGCGCACCAAGGTCCAAACAGGCCTGACATTTGTCGGCACTGCCCGCCGTGGTGATGACCCGTGCGCCCAAACGAGAAGCCATTTGGATGGCGGCGGTGCCGATGCCGCTGGTGCCGCCATGAATCAGTACCGTTTCCCCGGCTTTGAGGCCGGCGCGCTCAAACAGGTTGCTCCACACGGTGAAGAAGGTTTCGGGCAGTGCGGCGGCTTCAACCAGGCTGAGGCTGGATGGAATCGGCAGGCAAGCCC
>JAESUA010000329.1 GCA_016763255.1 Magnetovibrio sp.
CAAGATCGTCACAGCTGACCTCGATCACCTGCGCCGCATATTGCTTGAGCAAAGCGCGCGCGCCACGATCACCGGTAACGTTCAAAATATCGCAAAAATATTCACTCGGCCACACAACCGGATTGCCACGTCGGCCCTGACAGTTGGGCACGCAAATATTTTGCCCCCCGGCTTGGACAAATCGCATGATCAGCTGATCAAGGGTGGCAAGTTGCAGTCGCGGCATGTCGCCCAACATAATAACCGCGCCATCGCATTGCTCCCCGGACTCCCCGAGCGCCCCGATGCCCGTGCGCAAGGATGTGGAAAGGCCTTCGCCGAAATGTGGGTTGTGAACGAAACGTACATCCAGCCCGGTTAAGGCTTGGCGCACATTGGCGGCATCATAGCCGGTCACCACCACCACCTCTTGGGCCTGTGAGGCCAACGCCGTTTCCACCGCGTGACGCACCAAAGGCTTGTCGTTCCAAGATGAGAGTAACTTGTTGTCATCCCCCATGCGACGCGATGATCCCGCCGCCAATACCACCGCCGCCAAACGTTTCACGCCCTGTTTGGGGGCCACCGGCCGTGGTGCATCCCGGTGTGCTTCACGGGCCTGGGGACGTTCAGATATCTCCCCCAACAAACCGCCGACACCTAGGCCATGCAAGGTTTGGGGTGATACATCTTGGTCTGCGGACAAACGCGCAAACACCAAATCCACCCCATTAAGCGCCGGTGAGCGCGCACACCCCGGCAGACCCAGGATCGTCTTGCCTTCAAGGCGGCCCGATACCATAAGATTGCCGGGATCAACAGGGATGCCAAAAACATCGACCGTTGCACCGGCCTTCACCATCGCGGCGGGCACAACATCGGCGATGTCGCAAGGGCTGGCCGCACCCAAAATCATCACCACATCACAGGCCTTGGAAACTTCGATAATGGCCGCGCTGACATCTTCTTTTAGATGGGCACATCGTCGCTCTTGGCTGATCACCGAGCCATAACTTTCCAGCCGCGCCGCGATTACTTCGCGGGCTTTGTCCAGCAAACTCTCTTTTTGGCCCGGTGCATGGCTCAGCACCAAACCGACCTTGCGCGGCACAAAGCCATGCACGCTAAGCACCGATGAAGATTGGCTGCAGCGAAGCAACTCATCCATTTGATCCTTGGATAAGGCATAAGGCGCAACCTTTATGGTGGCGATGGTACGGCCTGGCTCAACCACCTCAAACGGATTTAGCGTGGCGATCAAAACACCGTACCCGGCTTGATTGATGCAATCGATCGATTGGCGCTCAATATCCACCAGCCCGGCGCGTAGCGCGTAAACATTGCAGCGTCCGGCAAGCGCCGTACCGATGCGCACGTTTTCACCGCACAATCTCTCAGCCAACAATCGAGCAACCGTGTCCTCAGCCACATCACCCAGTTCCAGGCGCACTGCGGATATCGTTTCAATACCGGCATCACGCAACGCCGCAAGATCCGCCTCGCCCAAACAAATACCCTTTTTGAACACCTGCCCGGCGGCGCGAACGGTGTGCGCCAAGATACAGCCTTGCGCCTCATCAATTTTGAATTGACCAAATTTCATGATGCGGTCTTCCCGCTAAGGGGCAGCTTTTGGTTCTTGGCGGCGATCACCTGGGCCAAAATCGAAACCGCGATTTCGGCCGGTGAGCGGCCACCGATGTCCAGCCCAATTGGCGCGTGTATGCGGTTGATGGCGGCTTGATCGAAGCCAAACAAATGTAGCCTTTCGGCGCGCTTGGCATGGGTTTTTCGACTGCCCAAAGAACCGATGTAAAAAGCTTCGGAGCGCAACGCCAAGGCCAACGCCATGTCATCGGGTTTGGCATCGTGGATCATGGTCACCACCGCCGTATGGCGATCTAACGTTATGTCCTGCAGCGCCATATCGGGCCAGTCACAAATCAAATTGACATCGCTAAAGCGTTCCTGCGTTGCGAACGCCTTGCGCGGGTCAATAACCGTCACCTCGAACCCGGCCTGCATCGCCATCGGCACCAAGGCCTGGGCAATGCGCACCGCACCGATCACGATCATCTGATAAGGCGGCATCATCGGGTGAATGAAATAGCGCTGATCAGCATCTTCATAGCTACATGGGCGTTCATCAATCAAGGCCTGCGCGGTCGTCTCCAGCGCTGCATCACATAACGCCAGCGCACCGGTGGTGATGCCGTCTCGCACCGTGGACCAAGTCCCGCTCGTGACATCGACCACCCGGGCAAACCCGGATGGGCCCATCAATTGGGCCAACAAGTCCGGGGTTAGCAGTTCAACCAGCACCCGTACTGTGCCGCCGCAGGCCAATCCGGCGGCCGCTCCTTGTTCATCCGAAATGCCGTATTCAAGTACTTCAACCCCACCATCGCGGATGATTTCCAGGCATTCAGAGACCACGCTGGTTTCGATACAGCCGCCAGAAACACTGCCCGCAAAGCCGGTCTCGGCATTGACCACCATGAGGCTGCCGGCCGGACACGGCGACGATCCCCACGTTTGCATGACGGTGGCCAACGCAAGCCCCAACCCGGCATCGGCCCAAACCTGGGCCTGTTGTAGCAATGGATCATGGGCAGAGGGGGTCATGGCAGGGTCCTTAACCGTTCAACAGCGTGCAGGTGCGCACGGTTTTTTCCGCCACCATATCATTTGTTGCCGCAAAAAAGGCCTGAACATGATCATCTTCACGATGTGCCGCAAGGGCGGCTTCATCGCTATAGACTTCAACATAATGGAACGTTTCAGGGTCGCTTGGATCATTGAACACTTGAAACTGTTTGCAGTTTTTATCCGTACGTGCAGTGATCTCGGCGTTTTTCAAAACGTGGGGATGAAATTCATCCGCCATTCCAGGTTTGACCTTTATGGTGATAACGATGGCATAGTTATCTGGCATGTGGCTGTCCTTTATCTGTACAAAATGCTCGACCGCTTGTTTATAAGTTGATAAATAAATGATTTTGAGGCATTTGCAAACCACCAAATGCACATTTCAAAGGAACAACACATGCGCAATGCCTGGATACTGATGGCCGTCGCCATCGTTTTTTGGGGTATCAATTGGCCGATCATGAAGATCGGGCTCAATGAAATTGGCCCCCTTTGGTTCGCCGCGCTGCGTGTCAGCTTAGCCGCCCTGGTATTGTTTGCTTACCTCGGCTTGCGCGGCCAATTGCGCTTACCGGATCGTTCAGAAGGCCCGGTGCTGCTCAGCGTGGGTGTTTTGCAGATCGGAGTCTTCATGGCCATGATTCACACCGCCGTGCAGTTTGTCGATGCCGGGCGTTCCGCCGTGCTGGTCTACACCACGCCCATTTGGGCCGCCCCCATGGCTTATTGGTACTTGGCTGAACGTTTAAACTCTCGACAGGTCATCGGTGTTTTGTGCGCAGTGGCGGGTTTGCTTGCGCTGTTTAATCCATTCAGCTTTGCCTGGCACGACACAGATAGTGTCTTGGGCAATGGATTGTTGTTGGGCGCAGCAATCATTTGGGCTGCGGTGATTGTCCATGTGCGCGGGTTTGGCTGGAGCCGCCCGCACCTGGGCTTATTGCCCTGGCAAATGGTTCTTGGCGCGGCCGTATTGGTGCCCTTGGCGTGGACCGTCGAAGGCCCCCCCAGCATACCGTTGAACGGTCAATTTTTCATCATCATGGCCTTCAACGCCATCTTCGCCACCGCTTTCGCATTTTGGGCCTATTTAAGCGCCGCTAAAACACTGCCCGCCAACACCACGGCGATGGCATCTTTGGGCGTTCCCATGGTCGGCATCGCGGCCTCGGCAGGTTTGATCGGTGAAAGCCTCAGCCCCGAATTGGCGGCGGGGCTGGCTTTTATCATCCTCGGTCAGATTGTCTTTCACCGAAAAGCCTGAGCCCCTTTGAGGCTCTCATCACCCCTTGAGTGCCCCTGAGATCTAGCCTTCCAATTCCAGCAAAAGATCTTTTGCATCCACCTGAGAACCGGCTTGAACATGTACGGTTTTGACCACACCATCGATTTCGGCATGCACGGACGTTTCCATTTTCATCGCTTCAAGGGTCAGTAAAAGATCGCCCGATTTAACCTGCTGGCCACTTTCAACCGCGAGTGTCGATACCATACCGGGCATGGGCGCGGCAACGTGGCCCGGATTGGCCGGGTCAGCCTTGGGGTGTTTGACCTTGGTGGCCGCCAAAGCGTGCAACGGAACGACCGAGGCGCGCGGCGAGCCGTTGAGCTCAAAGAACACCTTCACATCACCTTCGGCGTTGGGCTCACCAATGGCTTGGCAACGCACCACCATGGTTTTGCCGCGCTCCAACTCGACACTGATTTCCTGACCCGGTTTCATGCCATAGAAAAATACCGGCGTGGACAAGGTATCGACCGGACCGTTGGCACGGCGGAAGGTGGCGTAGTCCTTGAACACTTTGGGATACATCAGGTACGAATTGAGCTCTTCGTCTGTTATCTTGCGCCCGGCTGATTTCTCCGCCTCTTGGCGGGCAAGATCCATATTCACCGCCTTAGCGATGGAACCGGGGCGCACCGTGATCGGGGCTTGGCCTTTGAGCACCTTATCTTGAAGCGCCTTGGGGAAGCCGCCGCAAGGCTGGCCCAAATCGCCCTTAAAAAACGACACCACTGATTCCGGGAACGACACGTCCTTATCTGGGGACTGCACGTCTGCGGGGCTCAATCCTGCAGACACCATCGCCAAGGCCATGTCGCCGACCACCTTGGAGCTGGGCGTCACCTTGACGATATCACCAAACATCTGGTTGACGTCAGCATACGCCTTGGCCACTTCATGCCAGCGTTCTTCCAGGCCCAAAGACCGCGCCTGTTCTTTCAAATTGGTGAATTGGCCGCCGGGCATTTCGTGCAAAAACACTTCGGATGCGCCAAAACGCAGATCGCTTTCAAAGCCCGCATACTGTTTGCGTACCATTTCCCAGTAGTCTGAAAACGACCGGATCGTTGCGCCATCCAGGCCGGTATCACGTTCGGTGCCGCGCAAAATTTCCACCAACGAACCGAGGTTGGGTTGTGACGTCAAGCCAGAAAAACTGTCCATCGCCGCATCAAATGCATCGACACCGCTTTCCACCGCCGCCAGCACCGTGGCCGAAGACACCCCCGATGTATCATGGGTGTGCAGGTGCACCGGCAGGCCGGTTTCTTGTTTGACCGCTGGGATCAAGAGGCGCGCGGCTTGGGGCTTCAAGACCCCGGCCATGTCCTTGATGGCGATGATGTGACAGCCGGCGTCTTTCAGTTGGCGCGCCATGTCTATGTAATAATCGAGGTCATACTTGGGCCGTTTAGGGTCCAGCATATTGCCGGTGTAACAAATGGTGCCTTCCAGCAAGCGGTCGGTTTCCAGCACCGCATCCATGGCCACGCGCATGTTGTCGACCCAATTGAGGCTGTCAAACACACGAAACACATCAACGCCGCTTTCCGCCGCTTGATGGACGAACTGGCGCACCACGTTGTCGGGGTAATTGGCATAGCCGACACCATTTGATCCGCGCAAAAGCATCTGGAACAAGACATTGGGGATGCGTTGACGAAGCGAGCGCAAGCGCTCCCACGGGCATTCTTTCAAGAACCGCATGGCGACCTCGAAGGTCGCACCACCCCAACATTCAAGTGAGAACAAATCCGCCATTTCATACGAATAGGCATCCGCCACCTGGATCATGTCATAGGTGCGCATACGCGTCGCCAGCAAAGACTGATGGCCGTCACGCATGGTGGTATCGGTGATGAGGGCCTTTTTTTGATCCATCATCCATTGCGAAAAGCCAGTTGGCCCCAGTTCGTTCAACAAATCACGGGTACCCTTGGGCCGTACACGCGTGGAATCAAATACAGGTACCTGGGGGGCCGGGTGCGCGGTGGGCAAAATGCGGCCTGCAACTTCCGGGTTGCCGTTGACGGTGACATCAGCAATGAAATTCAAAAGCCGCGTGCCACGGTCACGACGGGCCGGGAAATGAAACAGTTCCGGTGTCTCATCGATAAAGCGCGTGGTGTATTCAGCGTTGGTAAATTTTTCATGATTGATGAGGTTTTCAACAAACACCAAGTTGGTCGCCACGCCGCGAATACGGAACTCTCGCAACGCCCGGTCCATGCGGCGAATGGCTTCATTCGCAGACGGGGCCCAGGCGGTGACCTTTTCCAACAAGCTGTCGTAATAGCGCGTGATCACCGCACCCGAATAGGCGGTGCCGCCATCCAGACGAATGCCAAAACCGGTGGCCCCGCGATAGGCGCTGATGCGGCCATAATCAGGCACGAAGTTGGCTTCGGGGTCTTCGGATGTGATGCGGCATTGCAGGGCATGGCCGTTCAGCACGATGTCTTTTTGCGGCGGCACCCCGGTTTCATCCAAATTTCCGATGCGCCCGCCTTGGGCAATCAGGATCTGGGCTTTGACAATATCGATGCCGGTGACCGCTTCGCTCACCGTGTGTTCAACCTGCAAGCGCGGATTGACCTCGATGAAGTAAATTTCGTCGGTGTCGGCGTCCATCAAGAACTCCAACGTACCGGCATTGGAATAGTTCACCATGCGCGCCAAACGCAGCGCTGCTTCGCACAAAGATTCGCGTGCCGCATCATCAAGATACAGCGCCGGGGCACGTTCGACGACTTTTTGATTACGTCGCTGCACGGTGCAATCACGTTCAAACAGATGCACCACATTGCCATGCAAATCGCCGAGGATTTGCACCTCAACGTGGCGCGCGCGTTCGACCAGTTTTTCGAGATACACTTCACCGTTGCCAAAGGCCGCTTCGGCTTCACGACGCCCGGCCAAGACTTCGGTGTCGAGTTCTTTTTCGCTGCGGACGATGCGCATGCCGCGCCCACCACCCCCCCAGGACGCTTTGAGCATCACCGGATAACCGACCTCAAGCGCCATGCGCCGCACTTCAACCATATCTTCGGGCAAAACGCCACTGGCAGGCATCACCGGCGTGCCGGCTTTTTGCGCCAAATTGCGCGCCGAAACCTTATTGCCCAAGGCCCGCATCACATCGGACGAGGGGCCGATGAAAATAAAACCGGCATCACGACAAGCATCGGCAAAATCGGGATTTTCCGACAAAAACCCATACCCCGGATGCACCGCATCACAGCCCGAGTCATGGGCAATGCGCAAGATGTCTTCGATGTTTAAGTACGCCTTAACCGGACCATCGTTCACGCCAACCTGATAGGCTTCATCTGACTTAAAGCGATGCAGCGACATTTTGTCTTCGGCAGCAAAAATCGCCACGGTGCGAATGCCCAACTCATTGGCGGCGCGAATGATGCGGATGGCGATTTCGCCACGATTGGCAATCAGGATTTTACGAACTTTGGTGGCGGAGTTATGCATTGCGATTACCTTTTAGGGGGCTCTTTTGAGATGGTTTTTAAGGCCACAGGCTTATGGTTGGACAAGACCATACCACATCCAGGGCGTAAACCTTGAATGTGTGGCCTGACAGCACCTGCGCGCTGTGGATTACCCCGCAAGCTGTTCCAGTTCTGCATACAAAGCATCCGGCACAGCCACCCCATTTTGGCTGGCGGCTTCGCGGGCCTGCAAGCGGCGCGTGCCGGGCAAGCGGGTGCCGTCTTGATCCAAGATAGCCCCTAGCAGCACTTCGAGACGCGCACCAAAAGCATCACCGGACAGCGGTCCTGGATTGATCGCGATCACACATTGACCAACCCCCGGCGCGGGGCCGTCGGCACTAAAGAACGAAGAAGCCTCAAAACCGAAGTTAGCACCACTCAAAGCGGCGGCGAGGATTTCAACCATCAACACCAACGCCGCCCCCTTGGCGTCGCCCATGGGCACCATGGTTCCGTCCAACGCCGCCTGGGCATCGGTGGTGGCATTGCCGTCTTTGTCCAGGGCCCAACCTTCGGGGATGGGTTCACCATTTTTGGCCGCAACCATCACCTTGCCACGCGCCACCTTGGACAGGCTGAGATCAATCAACAGCGGCGCACCATTTGTGCGCGGCGCGGCAAAGGCGATCGGATTGGTACCAAATACACCCTTGGACCCACCCCAAGGCGCTATCGCTTTGGGACTGTTGCCAAACACCAGAGCAATCAATCCTTTGGCTGCCAGCTTTTCAGCGTGATAGCCCGCAGCGCCAAAATGATGGGATCGAAACACCGCCGCCGTGGCGATGCCGGTATCCAGCGCACGTTGGCTTAAATCATCAATCGCAACATTCATGGCGGGAAAGGCAAAACCGTTGGCCGCATCGATGCGCACCGCGGCGGCGGAAAGTTCTTCCACACCGGGGATGGCACGGCCATCAACCTTACCGCCGGCGGCTTGCGCACTATAGGCCACAAGGCGCGACAGACCGTGACCGGGATGACCGTCAATCTGTGCCGCGACCAGTGCATCGGCCACCGCAATGGCATTGATATCGTTGGTGTTGTGGGCTTTTAGAATTCGCACCGTCAACTCATGAAGGTGTGCGGCACTGTACGTTGATTGGCTCATATTCAGCCCTCCAATACACGTAAAATATTTTGCGCCGTTGCGGCACTGACCCGAACGTTTGATTCTTCCGTCACACCACCAATGTGCGCGGTGAGGATGATGTTATCCAAACCAACAAAGCGCTGACCGGCCTCGGCCGAGAGCGGTTCACTCTCAAACACGTCGATCGCCGCGCCCCGCAATTTTCCAGATTTGAGCGCTACAGCCAAGGCGTCTTCGTCGACCACCCCGCCGCGCGCGGTATTGATC
>JAESUA010000330.1 GCA_016763255.1 Magnetovibrio sp.
GATCGCTTCCCCTTCATTCCCGACACCCGCGTGATCTTAATGTGTGCCGTGGGCAAACGTTCTGCCGCCGCCGCAAAACAGCTGATGAAGGCTGGCTTTCGGCAAACCCATCACATGAAGGGCGGCTTGACCGCCTGGAAAGAGACGGGCCTGGAAACGGAACAGGATTAAGTTTGGTCGCGGATCCAAATTCCTAAGTACAGGCCCAGCCTTTGAGCCGCTCTTAATGTTCAGCGCACCCCCCTCGCGCATGCCTTCGAACGTATGGAGCGGCTCATTCCTTTTGGGTCCCAAATGCCCAACAAAAAAGAGCCCCGAAATGGGGCTCTTTTTTGTTGTCTTAAAAACACCGTAAAACGTTAAGCGGAGTTCTTAAAATTGCCACGCACAACGCCAGTGATTTCGCCGCGGGTGATGCCGATATCTGCGAGACAACGGTCATCAAGCTGCTGCAGTTCCACAACTGCCGCGCGCACGGCCATTTCACGACGGATATAGGCCATCACGTTATCAAAGCCAGCCAACGAAAGCAGCTTGGAAGCCTTAGCGACAAAGGCATTGCCCGAAGGCAGGTGGTTAAAAGTCAGAGTGGTCATCTTAGGGGTGTTCCTTTTACAGTCGGCCTTGATGGCTCGATCTTGCGAAAGGATATACGCTCGTTAAGCGCGCACGAGGAGTGCTGGTTATACGGCCGAGATATGCAGTGAGCGCATAGCTAGGAATTGGGCTGAAATTGCCCACAAATCAAAAACTCAATATTGCCCTCAGGCCCCTTGATCGGGCTTTGGGTGATGCCTTTGACGCTCCAGCCCTCGAGCCCGCCCAGCCATGCCTCGATGCGGTCGCAGACCTCTTGGTGGAGTTCGGGGTCGCGGACCACACCGCCCTTGCCGACGCGGCCTTTGCCGACCTCGAACTGGGGTTTGATCAGCGCGATCAGATGACCACCCGGCTGCACCAGGGATAGGGCTGCGGGCAGAACCGTTTCCAGGCCGATGAACGAGGCATCGCAGACCACCATGTGGATGGGATCAGAGATATCTTCAGACGTGAGGTGGCGGGCGTTGGTTTTTTCCATCACCACCACGCGTTCGTCGCTTCTCAGCTTCCACGCCAGTTGGGCGGTGCCGACATCAACGGCGAAGACCTTGGTCGCGCCGCCCGTCAACAATACGTCGGTAAAACCGCCGGTGCTGGAACCCACATCGATGCAGGTCTTGGCCGTGACATCGATGTCAAATTCCTTGAGGCCCTTTTCCAGCTTCAACCCGCCGCGCGACACCCACGGGTGGTCCTGGCCTTTGATGTCGATGGCGATGTCGGTTTTGACCTGTTGACCGGCCTTGTCCAGGCGCTTGGAATCGCTATAGATGTGCCCCGCCATGATCATCGCTTGGGCACGCGAACGGCTTTCCACCAGTCCGCGCTCCACCAGCAATTGGTCGAGGCGCAGCTTGCCGGGTTTGCTCATCTAGATTTAAGCCTGTTCAGACAGGCTAGCGGCACCCGTGTCCAGGGCGTCCGTGACCAGGCCATCCAGGCCCAACGCGTCCAACGCCGAAGCGGCAATATCGCGGGCGGTGAGGCCAGCCTGTATCAGCTGGGCGTCCTGGCTGTCTTGTTCGATGAACAGGTCCGGTAGGTTCAACGTACGCACCTTCAACGCGCCATCCAACAAGCCAACACCGGCCAAAAATTGCAGTACCGCGGCACCAAAGCCGCCCTGGCTGCCCTCTTCCACCGTGATCAAAACATCGTGCTGGGTGGCCAAGCTGCGCACCATATCGGTGTCCAGCGGTTTCAAGAACCGCGCATCAGCCACCGTGGTCGACAAACCGCGTGCAGCGAGCATTTCCGCCGCTTCTTGGGCGGCGGCCAAGCGCGTGCCGATGGACAGCAACGCCTCCGTGGTGCCCTGTTGCAAGATCCGGCCCTTGCCGATCGGCAACACTTCACCTTGTGCAGGAAGCTCGACGCCGACGCCTTCGCCGCGCGGATAGCGCAGTGCACTGGGGCCATCATCATAAGCGGCCGCCGTGGCGGTCATGTGTTTAAGCTCGGCTTCATCTGCGGGGGCCATGACGACGATGCCCGGCACACAGTTCAGATACGAAAGGTCATACGCACCGTGATGGGTCGCCCCATCCGCGCCCACCAAACCGGCACGGTCCAAGGCAAAGCGCACCGGCAAGCCTTGCAGCGCCACATCGTGGATCAGTTGATCAAAAGCGCGCTGCATGAAGGTCGAATAGATGGCGCAAAACGGTTTATAACCTTCGGTCGCCAACCCGGCGGCAAAGGTCACCGCATGCTGTTCGGCGATACCGACATCAAAAAACCGTTTGGGATAAGATGCAGCAAAGGCATCCAAGCCGGTGCCCGTTGGCATGGCCGCGGTGATGGCGCAGATTTTATCATCCAATCCACCCAAGCGATGCAATTCTTCGGAAAACACCTTGGTATAGCTGGGCGCGTTGGATTTGGCTTTGACCTGCTTGCCGGTGATCACATCAAATTTGCTGACGCCGTGGTATTTGTCCGAGGCCTGTTCGGCGTGCACATAGCCATGGCCCTTTTCGGTTTTGACGTGCAACAACACCGGCCCGGTGCCGCCGTCATCACGGATGTTTTTCAACACCGGCAACAGATGGTCGAGGTTATGGCCGTCGATGGGGCCAACGTAATAAATGCCCATTTCTTCGAACATGGTGCCGCCGGTGACCAGCGTGCGGGCGTATTCTTCGGCCCGACGTGCGGTATCACCCAGCATTTTGGGCAGTTTAAGGGTCAGCTGCTTGGCAAAATCACGTGCCGAGCGGTACGTCTTGGATGACACCAAGCGCGACAAATACGCGCTCATCGCGCCCACCGGGGCGGCGATCGACATATCGTTGTCGTTCAAGATGATGATCATGCGCGAATGCTGGGCCCCGGCATGGTTCATGGCTTCAAATACCATGCCCGCGCTCATCGCGCCGTCACCGATCACCGCGATGACATTGTTTTCGCCGTCTTGCAGATCGCGCGCCACCGCCATGCCCAGACCGGCAGAGATTGAGGTGGAGCTGTGCCCCGCGCCGAACGGGTCATATTCGCTTTCGGACCGATTGGTGAAGCCCGACAGCCCGCCGGCTTGACGCAAGGTCGGCATGGCCTCACGGCGTCCGGTCAAAATTTTGTGCGGATAACACTGATGACCAACATCCCACAAGACACGGTCCGCAGGGGTGTTGAACACATGGTGCAGCGCCACGGTCAGCTCGACCACGCCCAGGCTCGAACCCAGGTGGCCGCCGGTGAACGAAACATTGCGGATGGTGTCCGCGCGCAGCTCATCACTGAGCTTTTTCAGCGCATCGACGCTCAACTCCCGGATATCTTCAGGCTTTTTCACCTGATCCAGAAGCGGTGTCTCCCCCCCATTGGTGACATCTCTTGTAGACAATTCAATTCCTCACGCCGTCTTAGATGCGGCGAAATGTTACATCTTTAGTGACTTAGGATACGCGATTTACCACAAAATGCGCCATATCACGTAACGGATTGGCTTTTTCCTCAAAAACATCAAGGTGTGCAATGGCTTGATCGCGCAATACTTGAGCTTGCTCACGGGCATTTTCAACGCCCATCAGCGAAACGAAGGTCGCTTTGCCCTGTTCTTCATCCTTGCCGGCGCGCTTGCCGAGATCTTCGGTACTCTGCGTCACGTCGAGAAGATCGTCGACGATTTGGAACGCCAAACCTAAATCATGGGCATAACCATGCAGCTTGTTCAGGGCATGGTCGGACGCCTTGCCCAAAATCCCGCCCGAGATACAGGCAAAATTGATCAAACCACCGGTCTTCATGCGTTGCAGGCGGGCGATCTCGTTCATATCCAAATCATGCTGGTGAGCCACAAGGTCGAGCATCTGGCCACCGACCATGCCCAACGCACCCGCCGATTTGGACAATTCTTTGACCAACTCAATGCGCACGCTGGCATCTTGATGGGTACCGTCTTCGGCCAACACCTCAAAGGCACGGGTCAAAAGCGCATCCCCGGCCAAGATTGCGGTGGCTTCATCGCATTTGATATGACAGGTCGGCTGACCACGGCGCAAATCATCGTCGTCCATGGCCGGAAGGTCGTCGTGCACCAGCGAATAGCAATGCACCATTTCGATCGCCGCAGCGACCCGCAACGCACATTTAGGATCGACATTAAACAGCGCCGCCGTGTGCAGGGCCAGATAGGGCCGCACCCGCTTTCCGCCCAACAGGGCCGCATAACGCACCGCTTCCATCAGCCGCGCTTCGGGACCGTTATCAATGGGCAGCAAGGTGTCCATGGCGCGGGTGGCAAATTCCGCGTCTTGATCCAAACGGGCGGCGAAGGTTTCGGCGTTGAATTGATAGGTCAATTCACTCGAACTCCGTCACTTGTACGCCGTCTTGGCTGGGCATAATTTTTTCGATGCGCGCTTCGGCTTCTTTGAGCTTGGCGGCGCAGTGACGTTTCAGCAACGTGCCGCGCTCAAAGGCCTTGATCGCGCCTTCCAGCTCGCCGCGCCCATCTTCCAGGTCGCGCACGATGTTTTCCAGCTCAGCCAGGGCATCTTCGAAGCTGAGTTTGAGGATGTCTTTGGGAATTTCTGTAGTCTTTGATGTATCGGCCATATGTCCGCCTTTTCTTTTGCCGGACTCTAGTGCCCCAGCCCCCGGCCCGCAACCGATTTTAAGCGCCCATAAGGGCCTTCACATGCACCGCGACGCTGCTCGACAAAGCATCCAGATCATAACCGCCTTCCAACACCGAGACCAAGCGCCCTTGCGCGCATTGATCGGCGATGGCCAACAGCTCATCGCTGATCCAAGCATAATCGGCTTGGTGAAAATCCAGCCCCGCCAGCGGGTCGTTGGTATGGGCATCAAATCCCGCCGAAACCAACACCAAATCGGGGGCAAAATCTTTGATTGCCGGGCGGATAAAGCCGAAGGCATCACGAAAATCTGCGCCTGAACTGCCCGGCGGCAACGTCGCGTTAACGATGTTGCCAAACTTTCCGCGCTCGCGCTCCGCCCCGCTACCCGGATAACAAGGTGATTGATGGGTCGAGGCAAAAAACAAATTTTCATGATCCCAAAAGGCCTGTTGGGTGCCATTGCCATGATGCACGTCAAAATCCATCACCGCGACGCGGTCGATTCCCTCGATCTCCAGGGCGTGAAACGCGGCAATGGCGATGTTGTTGAACACGCAAAAGCCCATGGCATGATCACGTTCGGCGTGATGGCCGGGTGGGCGCAATGCACAAAACGCATTGTCCACTTGCCCCGCAACCACCGCATCCACCGCCGCACACACCCCGCCCACGGCATATAAGGCCGCATCACCGGAACCGGGCGAAAGAATGGTATCGGCGTCCAACTGGCCATAGCCGTCTTGCGGCACGGCGGCAAAAACCGATTGAATGTAATCATCATCGTGGACCCGCTTGATGTCCCAAACCGAACCACGCGGCGCATCTCGTCGAATAAGGGCATCAAATTCAGCGTCCGCCAAGCGCTCCTGAATGGCGCGAATGCGATCGATGCGTTCCGGGTGGCCGGGGCCGGTATCATGTTCCAAGGAACTGGGATGACTATAAAAAAGTGTGCTCACGATCGCGTGTTTCCCTATATGGATAAGGACAAGATAAGCTCATACGATACATTCGGTTACAAATCCTAACTTGACCCGCAATTCCACCGCGCCCTACAACTTTGATCAAGCACTTTTGAGCTAAGAGGAAAATAGTATATGGCTGTGCCCACATTCGCATTCAATATAGCCGTGCGCACATGTGCGCGGGCCGTGCTGTTGGGCGGTCTCGGTGTCGTTATCGCCGGGACGATGCCTATTTATGGCCCCGCTTATGCTCAAGAAAAAAAACATGATGATGCCGAAGATGGGGACCAAGTCGCCTTGGTCGGCGTGGATACGGTGATTCGTGAACGGGCTCGCCAAACGGTTCCGGTGATCGGTCGTTTGGTGGCACAGCAATCGGGTGTGGTCTCGGTGCTGATCAAAGGCGTGGTGGCTAAAATCAGCGTGCGTGTCGGCGACCGTGTCGCCCCCGGCGACGTGATGGCGCGGCTGCGACCCAACAGCCTGAAATGGTCGCGTGATCTGCGCGCCGCCGAAGTCGAAAGCGCCAAAGCCAGCCTGGAAAATGCCAAGACCCAGGCCAGCCTGCGCCGTCAAGAACTCAAACGCCTGGAAAATCTGAAAAAGTCTGCGGCCTTCAGCGTTGCACGTTTTGAAGACGCCCAAAAAGAATTGGCCAAAGCCCAAAGCGATGCCGCACGCGCGGTTGCCGAATTGGCGGTCGCCACCGCCAATGTCAATTTGGCACAGATCGATCTCGACAACGCCGACGTCAAAGCCCCTTATGCTGGCGTGGTGTCCGCAGTGCACACCGAAATTGGCACCTATCTCAACACCGGCCAATCGGTGGTGACCCTGGTCGATGACGCCAACATGGAAATCGAAGCCGATGTTCCAGCCCATCGCACCCCAGGATTACTGGCGGGCACGAAGGTTCACTTCACCACCAATGGCTCTCCGCAACACGTCGCCACCGTGCGCGCCGCGGTGCCGCAAGGAAACCCCCTAACCCGCACCCGCACCGTACGTTTTGTTCCGGCCCCCGGGACAATTACAAGCGGTTCCGCAGCCAACCAAACCGTGTCGATTTTGATCCCCGCAGGGCCGGCGCGTGATGTGGTGACGGTGCACAAAGATGCGATCCTCAACAAAGCTGGCAAGCGGGTGGTGTTTATATTCCAGGACGGTAAAGCCAAACTGCGCCCGGTCAACTTGGGTGAAGCCGTCGGCACGCGCTTTATCGTGATGTCGGGCCTTAAGCCTGGCGACAGCGTGGTGGTGCGCGGCAACGAACGCCTCACCCCCGACCAAGACATCCAAGACAATGCCTCCAGCCAGTAAGTGCCCGCCTCGTAATTGCCCGCCTCGTTAAGTACCCCCAGGGGTCTACCTATAAGGTCCTCAAGCGATGAACCTGATCAAAACCTCCATCGACCGCCCCATCGCCATCGTTTCGGCGGTGCTGATGGTGGTCATGTTTGGGCTGTTGGCGCTGGAGAAAATCCCCATTCAGTTAACCCCGGACATCAACAAGCCGGTGCTCAGCGTGCGCACCAACTGGTCCGGTGCTGCGCCTGCGGAAGTCGAACGTGAATTTCTCAACCGCCAAGAAGACGTTTTGCGCGGTCTTGAAGGGCTCGATAAAATGAGCGGCCGGGCCCAGCATGGCCGCGCGTCCGTGACCTTGGAATTCAACATCGGTCAGGACATGGACAAGGCCCTGTTGCTGGTCGCCAACCGCTTGGACCGCATTGATAGCTACCCCGAAGAAGTCGATAAACCGACCCTTTCGACACGCGGCAGCGAAGACACCCCGATTGCCTGGTTTACCCTCAAACGCCTGCCCGGCAATGAGCGCGAAATCCACACCTATGGCGATTATGTCGAAAACGTGATTCAAGATCGTTTGGAACGCGTCACCGGCGTCGCGGGCATGAATGTCTACGGCGGCACCTCGCGTGAAATGCGCGTCACCGTGGATCCGGTGCGGATGGCCAATTTCAGCCTCACCGTACCGCAAGTTGTCAATGCTTTGCGCGGCGCAAACTCATCCGCCACGGCGGGTCATGTCGATGAAGGCAAACGCCGTTATGTGGTGCGCACGCAAGGCGAACTGACCACCGTGGCCCAAGTCCAAGCGGTGATTGTGCGCTCATTGCAAGACCCCGTCACGGGCAGTGTCTCGCGGGTTACCATCGCCGATCTTGGCGACGTCACCTACGCCTACAAAGACCCCACCGCCTTCATCCGCCGGTCCGGCGGGCAAGCCTTGGCGATGAATGTCATACGCGAACCGGGGCCAACGTGATCGAGATCATGGAGGGGATACGCAAAGCGGTGGATGAATTGAACGCCGGTATCTTGACCGATGACCTTTTGCAACTCGACCAAGTTTACGACGAAACCATTTATATCAATTCAGCCATCGATCTGGTGCAGCAAAACATTTGGGTCGGCGGCACATTAGCGGCGCAGGTGTTGTTGTTGTTCCTGCGTTCCGGCCCGGCAACGCTGATCATTTCCATCGCCATTCCGGTATCCATCATCGGCGCATTTGTCGCCATGGCCGCCATGGGGCGGTCGATCAATGTCATTTCATTGGCGGGCATCGCGTTCGCCGTCGGCATGGTGGTCGATGCCGCTATCGTGGTGTTGGAAAACATTTTCCGCCACCGCCAAGCCGGGCTCAGTGCGCGCGACGCCGCCTATAAAGGGGCCTCACAGGTGTGGGGCGCGGTGTTGGTCTCGGCCCTGACCACGGTGATGGTGTTCGCCCCGGTGTTGATCATGCAACTGGAAGCCGGGCAACTGTTTCGCGACATTGCGGTGGCGATTTCGGTCGCGGTGGTGTTGTCGTTGATCGTCGCCGTGACGGTGATCCCGGCACTGAGCAACCGCTTACTGACCAAGATCCCGGTGCATAAAAAAGTAGGCCTACTGCATCATGTCGACGTGTTGGCGGCAAAATTCACCAACTTCATCGTCACCTTCACCCGCATGGTGGCGCATGATCGCGTTAAGGCATTTTTGGTGGTGATGGTTTTGTTGATCGGTGGGGGCGCGGCAACCTGGTCGATGGCCCCGCAAAAAGAATACCTGCCCACCGGCAACCGCAATTTGGTGTTTGGCTTCATCCTGCCGCCACCGGGCTATAATTTGGAGACCACCACCAAAACCGCCCAGGAAATCGAAGATGCTGTGCGCCATCTTTGGGTGTCCGAAACGGGCCCCGAATCATTGCCCGGCGAGCCACCCAAAATTCAGGATTTCTTTTTTGTCGCCCGCCCGACCTCGACCATCGTCGGCGCCCGTGCGGTTGATTCAAGTCGCATCGCCGAATTGATCCCGGTGCTGCGCGAACCGGTATTTAAAGAACCCGGCACGTTTGGCTTTATCCGCCAGCCCTCTTTGTTTGGCCGCGGCATCGGCGGCGGGCGCAATATCGAACTGAATATTTCAGGCCCCGATTTAGAACAAGTTTTGGCCATCGCCCTGAAGGCCACCAGCATGATCGGTGAAGTCCTCCCCCGCGACGAAGGCCATCAACTGCGGCCCCGTCCGGGCCTTGAATTGGGGGCCCCGGAAGTGCGGATCTTGCCCGACCCGGTCCGCTTGGCCGACAACGGCATCACCGTGCGTGAATTCAGCCAAACCGTCGATGCCTTTAACGACGGTTTGCGCGTCGCCGAAATCACGGTGGACGGCCAACGCATCGATTTAACCCTTGCCGGACCAGACCGCAAAGTCACTCAAACCCAGGGGATCGCAAATTTACCGGTGGTCACAAGGTCCGGGGTGATTTTGCCGGTAAGCTCATTGGCCGATGTCATCGTCACATCCGGTCCGACCGAAATCCGTCACATCGAACGTGAACGCACGGTGACCTTGCAAATCAGTCCGTCCAAGAACATCCCCTTGGAAACCGCGATCCAGTTGGTCGAAGATCATGTCGTCAAGCCCCTGCTCGCCGACGGCTTGCCCGAAGGGGTGCGCATCCGCCTGGCCGGAACCGCCGACAAACTGTCGGAAACCTGGGACGCCATGACGTTTAATCTATTGCTGGCGGTGGCGATTGTGTACTTGGTCATGGCGGTTTTGTTCGAAAGTTTTCTCTACCCATTCATTATTTTGCTGTCCGTCCCGCTGGCTACGGCAGGCGGCATGTTGGGTTTGAGAGCGGTCAATCTGTTCACCATCCAGTCGCTGGATATGCTGACCATGTTAGGGTTTATCATCTTGATCGGCATCGTGGTCAACAATGCCATCTTGATCGTGCACCAAACGCTCTATCATCGTCGTCACGATGATATGAGCCTGGAAGATGCCATCGTCGCGGCGACGCAAAACCGCATTCGCCCGATTTTCATGTCGACCCTGACGTCGGTGTTCGGCATGCTGCCATTGGTGGTATTTCCCGGTGCAGGATCGGAACTCTATCGTGGCTTAGGTTCGGTGGTCATCGGCGGCTTGGCGCTGTCGGCGATTCTCACCTTATTCATCATCCCACCGCTGCTCACCCTGTTTGGCGGGCTTAAGGATTATGGGCCCTTGAAGGTGCTTAAACTCAAAAAAACCAGTACCAAAGCAGCAACTTAAGAGGCATTCCACCCAGAACCTCATAAAAACGAACGTTTTTTCTGGAAGCTTGCCTTCTAGCCCGTTACTATATGAGCTTATTAGGATACAAAAATAAATACCCTTGCGGGTAACATGGAAAAATACCCGACAACGATTGGGGCCATGTGTAAGGGTACATATGGAGGGGGACCAACCGTGCACCGCTTATCCTATCGGTGCAACCGCTCCCAAGCGGTTTAATTCCTGGGGGAATAAATAACCGTGGTTACGGAAAGACTACAAACAATTCAGGCCAACGCATTGCGCGCCAGCACACTGCTTAAAGCCATGAGCAACCAACACCGACTGATGATCCTATGTCAGCTTGTGCCTGGTGAAAAGTGTGTCAGCGATCTGGAAGAAATCATCGGATTGAGCCAGTCAGCCCTGTCCCAGCACTTGGCGCGTCTACGGCGCGACTCTTTGGTACAAACACGGCGCGAAGCACAAACCATTTACTATTCACTGCACGGTGAAGAAGCCAGCGCGGTGATTGAGACGCTCTACAGCCTATACTGCGATCAAGATGCGACACTGATGGTCAACGGCGATAGTGTCGATGTTAAGGCTAAAGCAGTCTAAGCATTTATACCAAGCTGCATTAATAATGCAGCTTGGTATAAGACCCAGACAAAAATAAACAGGCGGAGATCGTTCCCCGCCTGTTTTTTCGTGTTCGTTTAGCCTGAAACGCGTTTTCGTCAGTGCACGCCGACGGAAATGGACTGAGGGCTAAGATTGCCACTGAACCCAGGGCTGCGCTTCTCAATTTGGCGTTTTTGCTTTTCGTGGGACACGATCCAGCGCAATTCTTCCTTCAACACATCGATGTGCTTGCTGTCTGGCGCATGGGCCACGGCCTGGATGATGCCCTGGCGCGTCGGCAACGGGAACGAATTGAAATGTTCCAGCATCAAGAACTTGATGCCCGGGCGAACATGCTCGGACAACAGCAAGCTGGTCACCAATTTTTGCCGCACATCACTGTGCAGGTTGCCCGCTTCGGTCAACTGAATGAACTGATTGACGAACTCACTCGGCAACATATCGCCATCCAGCAAGGCGCGCAGAAGTGTCTTCAAGGCCTTGGAATACTGGCGCCGCGTTTCGACAATGAAATGCGATGTACGGGTCCGCACGAAAGCAATGGCTTTGGGTGAAAAGTCATTTTCGGTGATCAATTCGATGGAGCGTTTGACCAGCGGATGGCGTGTGGCTTCGCCGACCAGCGAGCACACCCCGGCAACCAATTTTTGATCTTTGGCTTTGGGCGACAAGCGCGTCACTGCGGCCAACGCCATGGGCGATTCTGGGTCACGCGTGGCCATCAAGGCCAACGGCAACGGATCTTCAAAATCGGTTAGATCGAGATCAATGTTGATCAGGTGTTCCGGCAGCAAGATACGCGCCTGCTCCCCGGGCACACAAATCGGCTCGCCTGAACGGTAGCTTTCTTTGACCTGAAACGCGGCATTGATGCCGTCTTTGCTGATGCCAAATTGGGCACTCATGCGTGTTTCCTCATCTTTTTTAATATATCCAGGATGTCCGTGTCAGGCATCGCCTGAAAACGTTTGTCTTGCAGTTTTTGGGCCTCACCCGATGCCCACCACGTGCGAAAGCGCTGTGCGCCGATGCGCACTTCACCGGGCGGCAGGTCATGATTGAGGACGTCTTGATACGCCAACTGCGCGCGCGCGGCATCGAGGTGGCCCGTATCCAAATGAATAGATGTCTTGTTCACGTCTTCCGCCTCATCCACCAGATGCGCCAGAACCAAAGTGAGAAACGCGAGCTGTTCGCCCGGAATACGCACCTTTGCCTTGCGCCACTTACTGACCGTCGGGGGCGTCACATTCGCCAATTCAGCGACATCACGCCCGGTCAGGCCTAAATCATCAAACGCGTCAAATACCGGCATGTGTCCGGATGCTTCCGAACGCCGATTACCCGCCTCGCATTCTGCTGGGGATGCCACTGTTGCCGTCGAATCGAGCGCAGCTGTCATGGCTGAACTCCCTTTATAGCGCCAAAGGGTTAGCAAACCCTTGATGTTCCCGAAATTTTGAGTGGTGGTCACAAAAGATGCATCCCGCTTGATTCGCCAAATACCACATTGTCCCCACCTCAAAAAATCAACTTACAGGCCGTTTCGCAAATTTAAATACCAGATATTGTGTTATATGCCTGAATTTTCCGGCAACTACAACACCTTGTTTTTCACTTACACTATATTGTGTAACACACTAAATGAAGTGGTCGCTATATTGACACCACACTCCATCTATTATAGTTAATAAGTCCTTTACGGGCCGATGATTCGGGGGTGCAACACCCTGGTTTTTCACGAAAGTGATGCGTCACCGGCAACCTAAAGAGGCATTTAACGGCAGAAATACAGTCCCAAATACACCCCGGGGGTTAAACTGTGAAAACATCATTCGAACGACCATTACTTGGCAGCGAAACAGACCTCAGCGTGAAATCGCATGAAAAGCGTTTTATGATTACTTTGGTACGCCCCGGCGATTCGGATGAAGTCAGCCGGGAGATGATCACCGCACCCGGCGCGTCCGCCGCCACTGTGCTGGCCCGTCAGTTCTTTCCCGGCGCCGATATCTTGTCGGTCAGTGCCGTTCCTGAACCATTGCCCGTGCGTGCCGCCAAGGACGCCGACACTGCGCCGAGCGCCCGCTTTATCCGCGGCCTGTTCCGCCCGGCCTTGTTCTCCGACGAAAAGATCCTGACCAAACTTTTGGATTAAGTTTTCATGCGCATCGGCATTGACCTCGGCGGCACCAAGATCGAAGGCATCTTGATCGCAGCCGATGGCCAGCAAGCCGCGCGCACCCGTTTTCCCACCCCACAAGGCGATTATGCAGCCACGGTTCAGGCCGTGGCCGATTTGGTGCATGACTTAGACGCCACCGCCAACACACTGGGATGCCCGATACCCAGCGTCGGCATCGGCATTCCCGGCACGATTTCCCCCGTCACCGGGCTGGTGAAAAATGCCAACTCGGTGTGCTTGATCGGCCAAGCATTGGATCAAGACATCGCCGCACTCATCAAACGTGATGTCCGGCTGGCCAACGACGCCAACTGTTTTGCCGTCTCCGAGTCCCACGACGGGGCCGCAATGGGCGCGCCAGTGGTGTCTGGCGTGATCCTCGGCACCGGGGTCGGCGGCGGCATATCCATTGGCGGCCATCCCCATACCGGGCCCAACGCCATTGCCGGGGAATGGGGCCACAACCCCCTGCCCTGGCCCAGCGATGATGAGCGTCCGGGGCTCGATTGTTATTGCGGCCAAAAAGGCTGCATCGAAACCTTTTTGTCCGGGCCGGGCCTGCGCACCGATCATTACGCACAAACCGGCGATCATATGGACACGACCGAGATTGTCGCACAAGCTCGCCGCGGAGATGGCCCCAGTGAAGCCACCCTACGGCGTTATGAACACCGTTTGGCGCGCGCTCTGGCCAGCGTCATCAACGTGCTGGACCCGGAC
>JAESUA010000331.1 GCA_016763255.1 Magnetovibrio sp.
CGCACCCGGTCTTCTTCTTCACCACGTGCGGTGAGCATCAAAATCGGGATATCACGGGTTTCGGAGCCACCGCGCAATTGGCGGCACACCTCAATCCCGCTGAGCCCCGGCAACATCCAATCGAGTACGATGGCGTCGGGCATGTGTTCCTGAGCCATCAGCAAGCCTTCTTCGCCATCACCTGCGATGATAACGCGAAAGCCTTCTTTTTCGAGGTTATAAGACATCAGCTCCGCTTGTGGCGGTTCGTCTTCAACGATCAGAACCATTTGTTCCATATCTATGGTGCTCCTCAACCTTCGGCGATCACGGTTTCGCTGGACAGGTCATTTTTTGGACGTTCTTCAGCCGGCATGTCACCCGATATCAAGAAGTGTACATTTTCTGCGATCGAAGTGACATGGTCTCCAATCCGCTCGACATTTTTAGCGACAAACAACAAATGAGTACAGGCGGTGATGTTGCGTGGATCTTCCAGCATATAGGTCAACAGCTCGCGAAAAAGACTGGTGTGCATCATGTCGACTTCTTCATCGTGCAGGCGCACGTCATCAGCCTTGGCAATATCATGTGCAACGTAGGCATCAAGCACATTTTTGATCATGCTTTGCACCTGGCGCGCCATGCGTTGGATGCTCGAGGTGGCATGACCGACCGGTTCCATGGTGGACAAGGTCAGGGTACGCTTGGCAACATTTTTGGCATAATCACCGATACGTTCCAAGTTAGAAGCCATTTTCAGCGCCACCACGACGGCGCGCAAATCATCGGCCATGGGTTGACGCAGAGCCAACATACGGATGGCAAAATCATCAATTTCTTGTTCTAATTTATCCAAGAGTTTATCAGACTCAATCACTTTTTGGGCCAAATCGACATCACGGCGATGCAAGGCATCGACCGCGTCGGCCAACTGACGTTCAGCCAAGCCGCCCATTTGCGCGATGATGCTGTCTAAGCGTCCCAGTTCTTCATCAAAGGACGAAACGATGTGGTCTTGTTCCATGAGAAACCTCTGTCCTTAACCGATGCGGCCGGTGACGTACGCTTGGGTGCGTTCGTCTTCGGGCTTGGTAAAGATGTCTGTGGTATCGCCCTGCTCAACCAGTTCTCCCAAATGGAAGAACGCGGTTTTTTGCGACACACGGGCGGCCTGCTGCATAGAGTGGGTCACCATGATGATGGTGAAGTTCTGTTTAAGATCATCAATCAACTCTTCAATTTTTGCCGTGGCGATGGGATCAAGGGCTGAGCACGGCTCATCCATCAAAATCACTTCGGGTTCCACCGCAATGGCGCGGGCAATGCACAAGCGTTGCTGCTGACCACCGGACAGGCCGGTACCGGGTGCATCCAAACGATCGCGCACTTCATCAATCAGGCCAGCCCTTTCCAGGCTGTGCAGCACCATATCATCCAGCGCGCCACGATCTGCGGCCAGGCCGTGAATCCGCGGTCCATAGGCGACGTTGTCGTAGATGGACTTGGGAAATGGATTGGGCTTTTGAAACACCATACCAACGCGTGCACGCAGATGAACCACATCCACACCACGGCCATAGATGTCTTCCCCGTCAAGCGTGATCAGGCCTTCGACACGGCAACCATCGACCACATCGTTCATGCGGTTGAGGCAGCGCAAAAAAGTCGACTTGCCACACCCCGATGGACCGATCAGCGCCGTCACCATGTTCGACGCGATATCCAGGTTGATGTTTTTAAGGGCCTGCTTGTCACCATAATAAACATTGACGCCTTGGGCGCTAACCTTGTGCGGTTGGCTGAGTGTCTGCTCATCGATGCGAGCGGTGGTTGGCACCTCGGTGTGAATTGAAATTTCCATAGACCGGCCTCCTTACCAGCGGCGTTCGAACTTTTTACGCACGATCACTGCGATCAAGTTCATCATAATTAAGAAACCCACGAGGACGAGAATCGCTGCCGCGGTGCGTTCAGAAAAGGCCCGCTCAGGACTATCGGCCCACAAATAAATTTGGATCGGCAACGCGGTTGCCGGGTCGGTGAAGTTCCCTGGGATATCGACGATGAAGGCGACCATGCCAATCATCAACAACGGCGCACTTTCGCCCAAAGCTTGGGCCATGCCAATGATGGTGCCGGTGAGCATCCCGGGCATTGCCAACGGTAAGACATGATGCAAAACCGTCTGAACTTGACTGGCCCCCATGCCGTATGCGGCTTCGCGGATCGACGGGGGCACCGCCCGCAAGGCGGCGCGCGACGCGATGATAATGGTCGGCAAGGTCATCAGCGCCAACACCATACCGCCCACCAGTGGGGCCGAGCGCGGCAGCATGAAGAAATTCAAAAATATCGCCAAACCCAACAGGCCAAATACAATCGATGGCACCGCAGCAAGATTGTTGATGTTGACCTCAATGATATAGGTCCATGTGTTTTTCGGGGCAAACTCTTCCAAGTACACCGCCGTCATCACGCCTAACGGGAACGACAATATAAAGCACACCGCGAGGCTTAAAATTGAGCCCATAAACGCGCCTGCAATGCCTGCCAATTCCGGTTCACGGCTATCTCCACTGGTAAAGAAACGGGTGTTGAATTGCAGATCAATTACATCATTGGCAATCAAATGATCAATCCAGACAAGTTCCTTGTCGCTGACCCGGCGATCACCTTCGGCCAAGGCGCGGTCAATCTTTCCCTTCATCAGCATATCGATATCATCTGACATCGGTAGCCACACCGTACGGGTTTGCCCCAACAACGTTGGATCAATCTTATACATAGCTTGCAGATCGAAACCCGCACCAGAACTCATCAATTTGTAGAGTTTCTTTTTGTCACGGCGCGCGCTGACATCGGGGAAGGTTTCACGCAAGCTGGCCTTAACGATGCCTTGCCAGTCGTTATCGGTGATGTATTGCTCATCAAACGTGATACTCAGCTGCGCATATGTTTGCTGAAATGCACCCACACCGCGAGACCCGATAACCACTAACATGATGGCCAAGAATGAAATGGGGGCGGCAATCGCGGCAATGCCGTACAGACGAAAACGTTTTTCTGCTCTGTAACGTTTGGCAAGGCCCGCTTGGATGCGTTGAGATTTACTGGGGACGGATTTGTTTAAGGTATCAGTCATACTGTTCACGGTATTTTTTGACAATGTGAAGGGCGAAGACGTTCAAAATCAGGGTGGTAAAAAACAGCATCAAACCCAGCGCAAAGGCCGCCAGGGTTTTGGCACTGTCGAATTCTTGGTCACCGGTCAACAACGTGACGATTTGCACCGTCACCGTGGTCACGGCTTGCAAAGGATTGGCCGTTAGATTTGCGGCCAGGCCAGCGGCCATCACCACGATCATGGTTTCGCCGATCGCACGCGACGTCGCCAACAACATGCCGCCCATAATGCCGGGCAAGGCTGCGGGTAAGACCACATTGCGAATGGTTTCAGATTTGGTCGCACCCAGGGCCAATGATCCATCACGCAGCGATTGCGGCACCGCGTTGATGACATCATCCGATAAGCTCGAAATCAGCGGGATGATCATCACCCCCATCACCAAACCGGCGGACAACGCGCTTTCGGATGAGACTTCAAAGCCGATCGCTTCCCCACCGCCGCGCAACCACGGCGCA
>JAESUA010000332.1 GCA_016763255.1 Magnetovibrio sp.
AAGGTCGACATGATCATCATCGGTGGCGGCATGGCCAACACCTTCTTGTTCGCCAACGGCCACGATGTCGGCAAATCGTTGTGCGAAAAAGACATGGCTGAAGAAGCCCGCAAGGTGGTCGCCAGCGCCGCCGCAAACGGTTGTGAAATCGTTTTGCCGGTGGACGTGGTGGTCGCGGCTGAATTTGCCGAAAATGCCGAAAACAAGGTCGTCGGCATCGATGAGATCCCCGCCGATATGATGGCCCTGGACATTGGTCCGGCCTCCATCGCGGATGTGGTAAAACGCCTCGAAGGCTGCAAGACCCTGGTGTGGAACGGTCCCTTCGGTGCGTTTGAAATCGAACCGTTTGACAAAGGCACCAACGCCGCCGCCCAGGCCGCGGCGCGGTTGACCAAGGCTGGATCGTTGCTGTCGGTTGCCGGCGGTGGCGATACGGTTGCGGCGCTGGCCAAGGCCGGTGCGGCGGATGATTTCACCTACATTTCGACCGCGGGCGGCGCGTTCCTTGAATGGATCGAAGGCAAGGTTTTGCCGGGCGTGGCGGCGCTGGAAGGCTAAACCCATCCTTCAAACCTAATCAGAAGACGCCCCCCTGGTAGGACCCGCGGGGGCGTCTTTTTTCGTACGGCTGCGGGTGCTTGCGGTGTAATATTCCCTTTTTTGGTGAATTGTGTTATAAAAAGACGTTGATGCCTGTGTTTTGGGCCGTTCATTTTGCTGAAAACACAGGCGATAGATACAAGTGTCTGGGGTCTGGAATGTAAGTAGACCCTGGGTCAGCAACACAATTGTTGCTATGGATCGTTGCCCCGGTTTTAGGTGCCGGGTGTGCGGTTCTTAGAAAGGAGAGCCTAAATGTCCGTTAATGCAGCAGGATCAGCCTCTAACGTTCAACAAGCACTTGTCGCTCTGCGCCAGACCATTCAGGTGGAGCAGGTCGTGGCCGTTGCGGTGAGCGAGGCAGCCAATCAGGCCTCTCAACACGCCCAGCAAGAAGCCGTGACCCAGGACGTCCCTAAGGTTGGACCTCCGACCGATGGCCGTGGTGGGGTGATTGACGTTAAGGTCTGAGTGATAGGCCGTCTTCATTATCGAGGCGGCTGTCAGCAAAGACCAACCCAATGCAGGTCCGTTCATCCCGGCGGATGGGCGGTTTTTTGCGTTTTATGGACGTCATTTGGTGGCGGCTCATTTTATTGAAGTATCACGTATAGCGGACTTTTCAGGGCGGGCGCTAAATGTTAATCTGCATCCGTATTTGACGATTGTTTAAGAATTATGTGAAACAATGACGGCTATGGCTGATATTTCTAACGTCTCCACACCTATCGTACGCCCTTCCGTTTCGGGGGGCGCGCGTTCGGCTTCGTCGCATCGGGCTGCTTATGCCGATGCGGGCGATGTGTCGCGGCGCGCCAATGTTTTGAACACGGCAGAATCCCCGGAAAATCAGTCCTCTTTGAACAGACTCGATCGGGCCTTGTCGTCTGATCAACCGTTACGCGGCGATGTACCACGGGGATTTTATCTCAATATTAAAGTGTGATGAGCATTTTCAAAGAATGCAGCAGGCCCCAAATCGGGGCTTTTTTTATGCCTGGGCCGACCCTATGTAAAAGAAGGAGCACTCGCCAAAGACGAAAGGTTGCCCATGACCACCCACATTGAACTTGCCGCTAATCTTCTGCGTAATGCGGCAGTCTTTTTTCGCGATATCGGGGCACAAAATCCCGACCTACGAGAGCAAATGGCCGTCAACGCCCGGACCTATGATGCGGTGGCGGAAATGGTTGAAAAAAATCCTGACGGCGCGATGCCGGTGTCCGATGGCGGTGTTAGCCCTCCTCCGATTGACGGCATTCCTTCCTAAATTAGCGAATACGATAACCGTCGTGGCAGGCATTGCACACGGCGCTCACGTCCTGTAGGGCGGATGGACAAACTCGGTATCGCTTGGCGGGGACGTGGAAGGGCTTTGCCCAAGACGTCGGGTTGACCCATGAGGCCTTGTCCCGGGCTTTGAAGCGGCTTGAAGTCGATGGGCGACTGCGCCGTGAGGGCCTATCGGTGGATCTGGGTCCTTAAAGGCCCATCAGGTTGCGGGCAAAATCTTGGGCTGAAAACGGTTGTAAATCGTCGGCCCCTTCGCCCACACCGATGGCGTGCACCGGCAGTTGGGACTTATCGGCAAGCGCCACCACCACGCCGCCTTTGGCGGTGCCGTCGAGTTTGGTCATCACCAAACCGGTGACATTGACGGCCTGTTTGAAGGTTTCCACCTGGGCATGGGCGTTTTGGCCCACCGTGGCGTCGAGCACCAGCAAAACGTCATGCGGGGCCTGCGCGTTGACCTTTTTGATTACCCGAACAATTTTTTCCAACTCTTCCATCAAGTGGGTTTTGTTTTGCAAGCGTCCGGCGGTGTCGATCAACAACACATCGACCCCGGCATCGCGGGCCTGTTCCATGGCGTCATAAGCCAGCCCTGCGGCATCCGCGCCGATGTCGCTGGCGATCACCGGGGTGCCCGTGCGTTGGCCCCAGACTTGAAGCTGCTCAATGGCGGCGGCGCGAAAGGTATCGCCCGCAGCCATCATGACTTTTTTACCTTGATCGGTGTATTGCTTGGCGAGCTTGCCGATGGTTGTGGTCTTGCCCGATCCGTTAACGCCGCACACCAAAATCACGTGGGGTTTGAGGTCCATGCGGATGTCCAGCGGCTTGGCGACCGGCTCCAAGATGGCTGTGATGTCTTTGGCAAAGGCGTCGCGGACCTCTTGGGCGCTGATTTCTTGATCAAAGCGGGTCTTGGCGAGGCCGGCGGCCAGCTTGGCCGATGTGGCGACGCCCAGATCGGCGGTGATCAAAACGTCTTCCAGCTCTTCCAGCGTTTCGTCATCAAGACGGCGTTTGCCGGTGAACAGATTGCCGATACCGCCACTGATGCGACCAGACGTTTTGCCCAGCCCGGCCTTTAATTTTTGAAACCAACTCATTTATTCAGCAGCCCGTGATCTATGGTGGGTGAGGAGTTCGCCATCATGATGTCTGTCAAGATGGACCCGTTCAATAGCACCCGGTGTGGCGGTGCCATCCAAGCGCACCGGGGCAAAGGTCTCGGTGCGGCCAAAATCGGGTTTTTCCACCAAGACCGCCTGGGTTGTGGCGCAAAGGCTTTGTAGGTGGGTGGATAAATTGTCGTCGCCCAATTGGCGCAAACGTTTGGCCCGGGCCTTGGCGATAGGTCCTGGAACTTGCGGCATGCGTTCGGCGGCGGTGCCGGGACGTGTCGAATAAGGGAATACGTGCAGGTATTGCAGTCCCATGGCCTTGATATTGGCCAAGGTGGTCTCGAACATGTCATCGGTTTCGGTGGGAAAACCGGCGATCAAATCGGCACCGAAGACCACACCCGGGCGGGCCAAACGGGCGCGCTTCACGAGCGATTTTACATCCCCCACCAAATGGCGGCGCTTCATGCGTTTGAGCACCATATCTTCGGCGGCCTGCAGGCTCAGATGCAGATGCGGCATCAGCCGCGGCTGAGCGCCCAACAGCGCAAAAAAATCATCATCCAAGCGCGCCGGGTCGAGCGAGCTTAAGCGCAAACGGGCTAAATCCGGGACCCCATCAAGAATGCCTTTAATGACGGCTGTTAGGCCGGTGCCGTGTTCGCCACACAGGCCGATGTCGGATCCATAAGCCGCGATGTCGACCCCGGTGAGCACCACTTCAAGGTGTCCGGCGGCGACCAACTTTTTCACCTGGGTGACGATTTGATCTAATGGCACCGAACGGTTGGGTCCGCGTGCGGCGGGAATGATGCAAAACGTGCAATCGTTATCACAGCCCTGCTGAACCATCACAAAGGCCCGCGTGCGACCATCCAGACCCGATACCAAATGCCCGGCGGTTTCACGCACTTCGTTGATGTCGGAGACAATGATCGAGGTGGCTTCGTTCTGGCCGTGTCCGGCGATGGCGCCAAACAGCTTTGCGCCGTCGAGTTTTTCGGCGTTACCGACGACCCGTTCGACCTCGTCCATGGCGGCAAATTTGGTGGGGTCGAGCTGGGCCGCGCAACCGGTGACGATGATCCGTGCGGTGGGCCGTTCGCGTTTGAGGCGGCGGATGGTTTGGCGCGCCTGGCGTTCGGCCTCGGCCGTCACGGCGCAGGTGTTGATGATCACCGTGTCGGTGATACCGGCCTTGTCCATTTCTTCACGCATGACTTCGGATTCAAGGGTGTTGAGACGACAGCCCAGCGTGATGATGTCGGTTTTTTGCTCGCGGGTGCTCATGATGAGCTTGCCAACAAGTCGGGATCAATGGTGCCGCGAAAACTGGTGGCCACCGGGCCGGTCATTAAGACGTTGTTGTCGGGCATCCATTCGATGCTGAGCGTGCCGCCGTCTAAAATGACCTCGGCCTTGCGTCCGGTTAGCTCACGTCTGGCGGTGGCGACCAACGCCGCACAGGCCCCCGATCCGCAGGCCTGGGTGATGCCGACACCGCGTTCCCACACCCGCATGCGGATGCGATCATGGGATAAAACTTGCACCGCCTCGACGTTGGTGCGTTCAGGGAACAGTTTGTCGGTTTCGATCATCGGGCCGAAAACATCCAGGTCGATGGCTTGGGCATCGTCAACTATGAATACCGCGTGGGGGTTACCCATGTTGACGCCGACCGGGTTTTTCAGCGGCCCGGCTTCGATTTCAAGATTTTCGGTATCGTGGGCCTTGGCCAACGGCAAATCTCGCCAGTCGAGACGCGCGGGCCCCATATCGACACTGTACAGGCCTGCACCGACGTTTTCGCAATCGAGCATACCGGAAATGGTTTCAACGATCATATGGGCTGTATTGCGTTCTGTCATCATCAAGCTGGCCACGCAGCGGGTCGCGTTGCCGCAAGCCCCGGATTCAGATCCGTCCGGGTTGTAAATGCGCATAAATACATCGGAGAGGTCACCGGGTGGGTTTTCCAGCACGATCAATTGATCACAGCCGATGCCGCGGTGGCGCTCGGCGATGGCGCGTACAGCACCGCGTGGCAGGGAAAAACCGCTGCCACGACCATCAAGGATGACGAAGTCGTTGCCGAGTCCGTGCATCTTTATGAAATCAAGTGCGCTCATGGGGGCTATATATGGCGCAAACGGCCCTCAAGTCCAGCTTCATGGGCAACCTTCATGACCAACGGGGCGAGGGTGTTAAAGCTTAACGCCTCCATCACTGTTGGCGAGGGTTTCGATCAATTCAAACACATCGCGTTTCAGGCGGGGGTCCTTTATCGTAATGTAGGCTTGTAAAAACTGTTGTTTTTCCAGCTCTTCGCTGTGGGCAGCGGGGCTATTTTGGATGTCGATGTCCGTCATATAAAAATAGCCGATGGTCATGCCGGTCACGCTGGAAATGTGAAACAGGTGGCTGGAATAAATGCGCTGATCGCCACGCTCCAATCGGCCCGTTGTCCCCAACGTAAAGCCTGCCTGTCGATCCAAGGTCGCGGCGCTCATGCCCAAGCCATGACGCAGGGCCTTGATGCGCTGGGGCATGGAATTATCGAGTTCGTCGCTGTCGAACGTATTGTTATGTAGGTGCGTAGACTGAGCAACAGGCATATTGCCAATCTTCGATGGCTCTGTATGCTTATCAGGTGTGGTGGCCATTGAGCGTCATCCCCCGTATAAAAGACGCTTTTGATGAGTTGTATATGCGTCATTATATATTATACGAGTTGCACGCTTATTAGTACATCGTTTGAATTAATACACTTCCGGAGTGTATTCAAAATTAAACATCCCCGGTGGGACCGGTGAGGCAACCGGCGTCTGCGATTGATTTGACCAACTGAAAAACGCGCCCGCGCACACCCGGGGAGGTGATGCGGGTATAATTGTGAACCAGTTTTATGGATTCAGGCTGCACCATAGGGTCGTGCTCAAATCCCACGGCCGGTTGATCGGATAGGGCTTTGATCTTAGTGGGTGAGGGCATGTCGCCGAAAAAATAAGAAACATCCACATTTAAAGCCTGGGACAACTTGTAGAGATTGCTGGCACCGATGCGATTGGCACCATTTTCATACTTTTGAATTTGCTGAAAGGTGACGTCCAGGGCTTTGCCAATCTGCGATTGGCTGATGCGCAAGCCAACACGACGGGCCTTTAGGCGTTGGCCGACATGCGTATCAATGGGATCTGGTGCCTCTTTGGGGGCGCGTCTGCTCATCTGGCATTCCTTAATGATTGGGATGGTTGGGTCCGGGGGGCATTGTGCATGACAACCATGCAGCACAACACAACAACCAATGCGAAAGTTGCAACAGTCTTTTATAATACACCAGTATGTCAAGGCCGGAATCAATCGATATCCATTGTCGCGGCCAAAAACAGTTGACTCATAGGTGGCCTGGGGAGTAGAAAGCCTCGTCCATCAGCCCCAAGCGCTGAATTGAATTTGTCCTAAGGGACACCGCCAGTCCGCGAGTTTCGCGCACTGGCGCGTTTCGCGTTAAGCCTACGGCCTGGATGGACACGGTCATAATGTATGTATTCACTAGGATTGTGAATAAGGGTTTGAACACATGTTCGAAGGTTTGAGCGATAAGCTTGGCGGGGTTCTCGACAAGCTGACAAGACGCGGCGCGCTGAAGGAATCCGATATCTCGGAAGCCATGCGCGAAGTGCGTATTGCGCTGCTCGAAGCGGACGTGGCGCTCCCCGTCGTTAAAGACTTTGTTGCCAAGGTTAAAGAAGCCGCACTCGGCGAAGACGTTCTGCGCTCGGTCACACCGGGACAGATGGTGGTCAAAATCGTCCACGATCACCTGGTCGAGATGCTCGGCGCTGAACCGGTGCCGCTGCGGGTGCACGGCAATCCGCCTAATGCGGTGTTGATGGTCGGCCTGCAAGGTTCCGGTAAAACCACCACCACCGCCAAAATCGCCGCTCGCCTGACGCGTTTCGACAAGAAAAAAGTCTTGATGGCGTCGCTGGATATTTACCGTCCGGCGGCTCATCAACAATTGCAGCAGCTGGGTGACCAAAACGGCCTGGCCGTATTGCCGGTGGTGTTCGGCGAGCAGCCGGTGGCCATCGCCAAGCGGGCCATGAAGGTTGGTCGCACCGAAGCCTATGATGTGGTGTTGCTCGATACTGCCGGTCGATTACACATCGATCAAGAATTGATGAGTGAAGTCCAGCAGATCCGTGACGCGGTTGATCCCGGCGAAACGCTGTTGGTGACGGACGCCATGACCGGTCAAGACTCGGTCATTATGGCGAAAGAATTTAACGAAAAGATCGGCATCTCCGGCATCGTTTTGACGCGTATCGACGGCGATGCCCGCGGTGGTGCGGCGTTGTCCATGAAGGCGGTCACCGGCGCGGACATTAAGTTCCTCGGCGTTGGCGAAAAAATCGACGAGTTGGATGTGTTCGACGCCCGACGGGTGGCCGGATCAATCCTCGGCCAGGGCGACGTGGTCGGTTTGGTGGAGCGCGCATCCCAGGTCATCGACCAGGAAGAAGCCGAAAAAACCGCCAAAAAAATGATGAAGGGCCAATTCACCCTTGAAGACATGGCTAGCCAAATCGGCCAGTTGCGCAAGATGGGTGATCTCAAAGGCCTGATGGGCATGATTCCCGGCATGGGCAAGCTGAAAAAGCAAATGGCCAATGCCGACATTGACGAAAAGAAAATTGCCCACCAAGAAGCGATCATCCGCTCGATGACGCTCAAGGAACGGCGCAATCCGAAACTGATCAATGGCTCGCGACGCAAACGCATCGCGGCCGGTTCCGGCACCACCGTGCCGGAGGTGAACCGCCTTTTGAAGCAGTTCGCCATGATGAGCAAGATGATGAAGAAAATGGGTAAAATGGGCGGCAAAGGCATGCCCGGGATGCCCGGCCCAGGAATGGGTATGGGTGGCGGCGGCATGGCGAACATGTCTAACCTCCCCCCAGGAATGATGCCGCCTTTTAAGTGATGCGGCTGACTAGATTTTAGAATTTTGGATTAACGAGTGCACTTTCTTAAAAGTGCTCAAACACTGAAAAAGGATAGCGAGAACTATGTCTCTGCGTATTCGACTTTCCCGTGGCGGCGCGAAAAAACGCCCCTACTACCGTATCGTTGTTGCGGATTCCCGCAGCCCTCGTGATGGCCGCTTTATCGAGCGCGTCGGCACCTACAACCCGATGCTCGCCAAAGACGACGAACTTCGTGTGACGCTCAATGAAGACCGTATCAAACATTGGATCAGCGAAGGCGCGAAGCCTTCCGATCGTGTTGCACGCTTCTTTGGTGCTGCTGGCATTGCCGACAAACCGGCGATTCCTGAGCAGACCAAAAAGAACAAGCCTAAAGCTAAAGCTCTCGAGCGCATTGCCGAGAAAGAAGCCAAGGTCAAAGAAGCTTTGGAAGCTGCCGAAGCCGCAAAAGCTGCCGCTGCCGAAGCTGCTGCTGCTCCTGCTGAAGACGCAGCCGAGAGCTAAGGCTCTGGGTCTGTTTCCACTTAAGGTTTTGTGCTGATGGCAACTTCGAGCTCTCAACGTCCTAAGGACGAGTTCATATGTGTCGGACTGATCGGTTCGCCACGTGGGCTCAAGGGTGATCTTCGCGTTAAAAGCTTTACGGCGAACGCAAAAGATATTGCCTCTTATGGCAAGCTTACCGATCAATCCGGTGAGCGCTCGTTTGAGCTCAAGGTCACCGGCAAGCACAAAGAGCTGTTGGTGGTTCGTATCAAGGGGGTGGAGGATCGCACTGCGGCCGAAGCCCTCACCGGTCAAGAGCTCTATGCCGAGCGTGACCAATTGCCCGCTACCCAAGAAGACGAGTTTTATTTCTCGGATCTTGTCGGGCTGGATGCGCAACTGCCTGACGGGACGCCTTTTGGCCAAGTGATCTTGGCCGATGATTTTGGTGGCGGACCGTTCCTTGAGGTTAAGGCTGCTGGACAATCCAGCGTGCTGGTACCGTTCACCAAAGCGGCGGTGCCAACGGTGGATATCAAGGCTGGCAAGGTGGTGATCGATCCGCCTGAGGGGCTGTTGGAACCGGGTGATCCGGAACCACAAGAAGGCTCCCAAGGTTGATGAGCAGCGATGCTGATCAACCAGCCCAAGGTTCACCTTGGCGGGCGGTGGCGTTGACGCTGTTTCCGGAAATGTTTCCGGGATCATTAGGCCAATCGCTGGCCGGTCGGGCGCTTGAAGACGGGCGCTGGTCGTTGGATACGGTGGATATTCGTGAGTTCGCTCATGATAAACATCGCACCGTAGACGACACACCTTTCGGCGGTGGTGCCGGTATGGTGATGCGCCCCGATATCGTGGACCGTGCGGTTCAAGATGTGAAGGCCGGGGTCGGCGGTGATCTGGCGCTGATCTACATGACTCCTCGGGGTCGCCCGCTGACTCAAAGTCGAGTCCGGGAATTGGCTCAGGGGCCGGGTATGACGGTCTTGTGTGGCCGCTATGAAGGGGTCGACCAGCGCGTGCTGGAGGCTCATAACGCCGAGGAAATCTCGGTCGGTGACTTTGTGTTGTCGGGCGGCGAAGTGGCGGCGTTGGTATTGATAGACGCGTGCGTGCGTTTGATCCCCGGAGTTATGGGATCAAACAGCTCGCACGAGGAAGAGAGTTTCGAAGAGGGGCTGCTTGAGTACCCCCACTTCACGCGCCCCCAAGAATGGGACGGGCGCACGGTGCCCGACATTTTATTGTCTGGTCACCACGCAAAGATACGCGCTTGGCGGCGCGAACAGGCCGAAGCCATCACCCGGGAAAGACGCCCGGACTTGTGGAAAGCCTACGAAGATAAACGGGCCGCTAAGAACGATAAGAATTGAGTTTTGAAGTTTCGCCGGAACATTTTCCGGCAATGAATTAGGAAAAGAAGGACGAGTGCCATGAACATCATTGAAGAGCTCGAAAATGAGCAGCTTGGCAAGCTCACGGCTGTTAAAGACATTCCCGAATTCGGTCCGGGCGACACCGTGCGCGTTCAAGTGAAAGTGGTTGAAGGTACACGCGAACGCCTGCAGGCGTTTGAAGGTGTGTGCATTGCCCGTAAAAACGCCGGTCTGAACTCCGCGTTCACCGTGCGCAAAATTGCTTCCGGCGAAGGTGTGGAACGTGTGTTCCCGCTGCATTCGCCGAACGTTGCTGCCGTTGAAGTGATCCGTCGTGGCGACGTGCGTCGCGCGAAACTTTACTACCTGCGTGGCCGCACCGGTAAATCTGCCCGTATCCGTGAGCAGACCGACGGTCACAAAGCCAAGCTCAACGCCGCCGATAAAGCCGCCGCCGCCGCCATTAAGGCTAAACGCGATAGCGTTGCTAAGGCGAAAAAAGCTGCTGCTGCCGAGGCCAAAGGCAAATAAGCCTTTTGCTTTGAGTGGCACCGTCCAACGTCGGACCGTCAGGTGAACACGTAAGTGTGATCACCTGACGGTCTTGGCTGTGGCCGTTGCACCGCTTATTTATACTACATGATGCCCACGTTGCTGTTTGGCCGCGGTTAAATTGTGCGTGATCTTCATCGGTACGATCTGTGTTCACAACGAGATAGGCCCAAAAATGCCCCAAACCCTGTTCGATAAAATCTGGGATGCTCATCTGGTGGACGTGCAAGACGATGGCACGGCCCTGATCTACATTGACCGCCACTTGGTCCATGAAGTGACCAGCCCCCAGGCGTTCGAGGGATTGCGCACCGCAGGGCGTCCGGTGCATCGCACCGCCGCCACTTTGGCCGTCGCCGATCACAACGTGCCGACCACGGATCGTTCCAAGGGCATTACCAATCCAGAATCGCGTCTTCAGGTCGAAACCCTGGAATCCAACGTTGCCGAATTTGGCGTGCCGTATTTTAAGACCGACGACATCCGCCAGGGTGTGGTGCACATCGTTGGCCCGGAACAGGGTTTCACCTTGCCGGGAACCACGATCGTGTGCGGCGACAGCCACACCGCCACCCACGGCGCATTTGGTGCGCTGGCGTTTGGCATCGGAACGTCGGAAGTCGAACACGTGCTGGCCACCCAGACGTTGCTGCAAAAACCCGCCAAAAACATGCTGGTTAAGGTTTCCGGGATTTTACCGGATCACTGTAGTGCGAAGGACATTGACCTGGCGATCATCGGCAAGATCGGCACCGCGGGCGGCACCGGGTTTGTCATCGAATACGCCGGTGAAGCCATCGAAGCGTTGTCCATGGAAGGCCGCATGACGGTCTGCAACATGACCATTGAGGGCGGCGCACGCGCCGGTCTGATCGCACCGGATCAAAAAACCTTTGATTATGTCCAGGGCCGCGCCATGGCCCCCAAAGGTGGCGCTTGGGAACAAGCGCTTACCTATTGGAAGACCTTGAAATCTGATCAAGGCGCGCACTACGACCAAGTGGTCGAACTGGATGTCACCGATTTGGCACCGCAGATCACCTGGGGCACCAGCCCAGAAAACGTATTGTCGATCGAAGGCCATGTGCCGGACCCGGCCGATGAGCCTAACGTCGAGAAAAAAGCCTCGATCGAGCGCGCCATGGGCTACATGGACTTTAAACCCGGTCAGGCCATCGAAGGCGTTGAAATCAACACCGTGTTCATCGGTTCGTGCACCAACGGGCGGATCGAAGATTTCCGCGAAGCCGCCGCCATCGCTAAGGGCCGCAAGGTGTCTGAGGGCGTGCGGGCGCTGGTGGTGCCGGGCTCCGGTCTGGTTAAGGAACAGGCCGAAGAAGAAGGCTTGGATAAAATTTTCCTCGAGGCTGGATTTGAATGGCGTGAGCCGGGCTGCTCCATGTGCTTGGCGATGAACGATGATCGCTTGGCACCGGGCGATCGCTGCGCTTCGACCTCGAACCGCAACTTCGAAGGCCGCCAGGGCAAAGGCGGGCGCACCCATCTCGTCAGCCCAGCAATGGCTGCCGCGGCCGCCATCAAAGGCTGTCTCACTGATGTCCGTAAGCTCGGTTAAGGAAATCTGATCGATGGAAAAATTCACCAAAATCACCGGTGTTGCCGCGCCCATGCCGATTCGCAACATCGATACCGACATGATCATTCCCAAGCAGTTCTTGAAGACCATCAAGCGCGAAGGCTTGGGGGCAAACTTGTTCGACGAAATGCGCTTTCTCGACGACGGTTCGGAAAATCCCGAATTCGTGC
>JAESUA010000333.1 GCA_016763255.1 Magnetovibrio sp.
CTGTCTGGCGGTACGGGAAACGATACCCTGTACGGCGGTAACGGTAACGACAACCTGTCCGGTGGCGCGGATAACGACACCTTGTGGGGAGGCACAGGCCTAGACATCTTGGACGGCGGTACCGGCAGCGACTGGTACGTGCATGAAAATACCGGCATGTCATATGTGTTTGACAGCAGCGGCGTGCAAGACGTCATCAAGTTCTCCACGGTTACTAACGACCAGATGAATTTTTCTTATTTCGGTACCAGCAATGAACATTTGCGGGTCTATACGAACGCCGACATCGCCGACAACGGCATCGTTGACGATGGTGCTGTGATTTGGAACTTCTTCTCCGACGGTCCGGCTGCCGACCGCGTGGAATGGGTTGTGGACCAAAATGACGTCGGGTGGTTCATCAGCGGCTGGGCCTAAGCAGAATAGGCTTCCAATTGACGTGTGCGGGGTCGGCAAAACCGGCCCCGGCATACCTCATTATAAGCCCCCCCATCGTTTCGACATGCAGCTGTAAAATATTGCGTCCGTGGGCTGTATTTTTCGCCACACGTCAGCGAATGATAAGCACATACCATAATTGATTAAGTGCCCATTAATGCAATCACTGATACAATATCTTTTGTGCGGTTCCACCTTTACCACTCCCGCAGTGTTTCAAGGATAATGCGTCATGGATATCAATACGAGTGCCGGCACCTTGTACAACCAATACCAAAGCCTGATCACCCGCTTCAAAAGCGGCGAGATCGATTATAAGGAGGCATTGGATGAACATCGCACCTTGTCACCACAAACACGGGAGATGATAGGCACGGGCGCGATTTCGGGGCCCTTGAGCAGTAGCCCGGTGTTGGTCACAATTTCGTCGGAAACACTGGCCAGAATTGAGGCACACCTTGCCACTGGTGGCGACCCTGGGGCGAGCGATTATCGCCTCGCGACACAAACATATGAGGCCACGACTACTGGTGACACTCAAAGTATCGAAAACGAAGGCGTAACACTGAGTTTTAACCGCCGCATTGACCCGGGGGCAGCCGTCTCCTTAGCTGATAAAATGATCCCCCGTGACGGTGATATTAACCCAACTTTTCATGATTTCGATCGAACCATCCGCCGCTCCTATAACGACGAAGCCGCAGTTCCGTTGAAGGCATACGCCCTGGAACACAAAAATGAATGGATGTCCGCAGCGAATGAACTGCACATTCCCGTGAGCGACTACATGTTTCAGTCTTCTGTTTTCCAACATATTTCCAATATCCCCGTGACCAGCTGGAACAACATCACCCTGGATGAGCCCAACTCCGAAGCTGAGCGTATCTTCCGCCACATCGCCAACCCGCAGGAAATTGCACAATTCGACGCCCAGATGGCGCCCCAAAAGCAAGAGTTCGAGGCCCTCAAGGAGGCCCTCAAGGAAGAACGTATTATGCGACAAATTGAGGGATTAACTTCAGCCCTTGCGAGTGTTGCAGAGTCCTTGATGAATTTCGCAAACAAGCGTGAAGCGTTGGAAACTGCGGGACTGACGGCCGAAGATATGAACGGGGTGATGTTGAACCGTTCCGAAGACGGTATCTACACCGTAACCTCCCAAACTGATAAAGCCGCAGCCATCGAAACCGCAATCAATAACAATCCGGAGCTGCGAGCCATGTACGAGGCCAGGTGGCATCGTACATAAGCCCCAATACAAGCCACCTCATAAATTGCAAAAATGGATTTTGAACCACATAACAAAGTTAGATTGTTATGATTGTGTGATATATATATAAGCTTCGTTAAGTTGTGCGCCTTGTTTGGACCCGATCGTACTGTTTAGGGAATCTACGTTGCGGACGGTGTTCAAACATTAAGGGTAAACTTTTCATGCGACCGTATTTAAACGCCCTGCGCCGCCATTTTGGGGTGGTTGTGGTTTTTAGCGTTGTCATCAACATTCTGGTGATGGCCAGCCCGCTGTACATGCTGCAACTTTATGACCGGGTGTTGGCCAGCCGTAGCGTTGAAACGCTGATTCCACTGACGGCGATCACGGCGTTTTTGCTGTTGGTGATGGCCGCCTTGGACGTTTTGCGCGCCAAATTGTTGGTCCGTGCCGGGACGGTTTTGCATGAGCGCATCGCCATGCGCTTGTTCGACACCGTGTTGCAGCGCACCTCCTCCCATCCCCAAGAACCCAGCCGTGAAGCGCAAAAAGATCTGCATGATATTCGTCAGTTCGTTTCCGGCAATGGGCTGATCGCGTTGATCGACGCGCCCTGGGCGGTGGTGTTTATGGCGATCATCTTTTTGATGCACCCCTTGTTGGGCGCGGTGGCATTTGTCGGCGCGGTGGCGTTGCTGATCATAGCGACCCTGGCCGAATTTACGACCCGCGCTAAATTGCAAGATTCACGCGCCGCAACGATGCGTGCGGAAAAATCCATGAACGAAGGGGTGCGCAATGCCGACACCCTGCGCGTCATGGGCATGGTGCCCGCCATGGGGCGCATTTGGCGTGAGCGCCAGGACCATGCGGTGCTGTCTCAAGACCAAGTGAGCGATCGCCTTAACACCTTGACGGCGATGAGCAAATCCATCCGACTGTTGCTGCAAATGGCGATGCTGGGCACCGGAGCGTGGCTGGCGTTGGCCCAGGAAATCACCCCCGGGTTGATGATTGCGGGCTCTATCATCATGGCCCGCGCGCTGGCCCCGGTAGAACAGATGCTGGTGGCGTGGCGCAGTTTATCCGCCGCGCGGCGCGGCTACCAACGGCTGGATTTGTTGTTTACTGCGGTGCCCGAAACCGAGCCCGCCATGGCCTTGCCCGCCCCCGCCGCGAAATTGATGGTCAAAGCTTTGTTTGGTGGGCCGCCGGGCAACACCGCCCCAGTTGTAAAAAGCGTCAACTTTGGCTTAGGACCGGGCACGGTGTTGGGCATCGTCGGGCCAAGTGCTGCGGGCAAATCAACATTGGCGCGGTTGCTGGTGGGCGCGTGGCCGACCTTGTCCGGTGAGGTGCGGCTGGACGGTATCGATGTTGGCAGTTTGTATTCGAGGGATCTGGGACGATACATCGGATATTTACCGCAAGAGGTTGAATTGTTTGAGGGCACCGTACACGAAAACATTTCGCGTTTTTCAGGTGGCGTATCTGAAGCAACCGTGCGCGCCGCCAAATTGGCGGGCATTCACGACATGATCTTGCAATTTCCCCAAGGCTACGACACCACCATCGGCCCCAAGGGCGTGGTCCTGTCTGGCGGACAAAAACAACGCATTGCGATGGCGCGGGCCTTTTATGGCGACCCGGTTTTGATTGTCATGGATGAACCGGACTCTCACCTTGACGAAGCCGGACAAGGGGCGCTGGTGCGGGCCCTACGTGAATTGAAAAAAGACGGTCGCATCGTCGTCGTTACCACCCACAGGGGGACCATGATGAGCGCGATTGACCGCCTGATGGTGCTGCGCGACGGACACGTCGATTTATTGGGACCCACCCAAGATGTGCTGGCAAAGGTGCGGGCGGGGGCTGCATCTCAGAAAAAGAAAGCTCCCCAACGCGAAACAATACCGGAGCCGCCTATCGTTTCCGCGGACACGCCAGAACCCGCGCAGGTGCCACAATGACAAAATCAGGAATGCCGGTTGTTGGCCATACGCAAAATATGAACATGTCTCCCCCCAGCACGTACGCAACGGCACGCTCTTCGAAACGTATCATGTTGGTTGGGGTGTCGATCATCATCGTCTTGGTCGGCGGCTTCGGCAGCTGGGCGAGCTTTGCACCCTTAGGCAGCGGCGTGATGGCACAAGGCGTGGTCGTGGCGGAAGGCAACCGCAGCACTGTGCAGCACCTTGAAGGCGGCATTATCAAACAAATTCTCGTTGAAGAGGGCGATGTTGTCGTCGCCGGTCAAGTGTTGGTGCAATTGGATGACGTGCAGACACGGGCCAAGCTTGGCTCTCTTCAAGCCGAATACGATGGCTATCAGGCCCGGAATGCAAGATTGATTGCGGAGCAAGGCAATCAGCCAGAGATTAACTTCTCCGATGATCTTCTCGGGCGAATTCATGATCAGCGTGTTCGTGACATCATATCCGGTGAAACGACCCTGTTTAAGGAACGACGTTCCGCGCTCGCCATATCCCTGGAAATGATTGCGCAACAACGGGCACTTTATGAACGTCATGCGTCTGGTTCTCAAGCCCAGATTGACTCCAGAAAGATCCAGCTCTCCATCATCCAGGAAGAATTAACAGGCTTAGAGAAATTGTTCGTCAATGGTCATGTGGCCAAGACACGATTGTTAAAACTCAAACGTGAAATTGCGCGCCTGGAAGGCGATGTCGGTGAAAAAGAATCTCAAGTCGCCCAAGCCCAAATCAAACTTATTGAATCAAAGGTAGAAGAAATTCAAACCAAAACCGAATTTCGAAAGGAAGTGATTTCGGAACTTCGCGAAGTTCAAGGCAGGTTATTCGATCTAGAAGAGCGAATTTTGGCGAGCAAAGACACCTTGAAACGGCTCGACATTCGCGCCCCAAGGGGGGGGGCGATTCTCGACCTTCAGTTTCATGCTGTCAATGCCGTGGTCATGTCCGGAAAACCTATTCTCGACATTGTCCCTATGGGCAAAGCATTGATCATCGATGCAAAAATAAGCCCCAATGATATTGATAATGTTCTGGTCGGCGCTCAAGCCGAAGTGCGTTTTCCAGCTTTTCGTCAAAGAACAACCCCATCAATATTCGGGTCGGTGGTGATGGTTTCTGCCGATACGCTTATGAACCCAACGACAAACGAGCCATACTACACGGCCCGAGTGATTGTTAACGAAGAAGAGCGCATTCAACTGAGGCAAAAGCAACTGGTTCCCGGAATGCTCGCGGATGTAACCGTGAAATCGGGGGAGAGAACACTCATCGAATATTTACTTGAGCCGCTAACGGATGTTCTTGCGCGGTCCTTCAAAGAGTAACCGCATCTAAGATAGCTTTCGGATAATCTCCCCCCATACCACGCACAAACCGTTTAAAGTTTTAGGCGGTAATTTCATAAAGGGGAGTCCCACTGTGCCAAAACTGTGCCATGCCCAGTCCGATTCAGTCCGTTTTAATCAACTTTATTCGGAAAATGGCACAACAGCACCCGAACAACGCATTGATTTAACTGCTATTTTATTTGAACTGGCCCCTTGGTAAGGGTGAGGCCGACAGTTCGATTCTGTCCGGCGGCACCATTTCTTTAAAATCAATACGTTATATATCTTGTTTCGGTAGTGGACCACCTAGGGGGTCAAATACCGTGCATAATCTTGCATGTCTGACGCGTTCTCGACATGACACTTACTATTTTCGTTGGCCGATACCACAAGCCATACATCCCCATGGCCCGTTTTATCGCGGCTTACGGTCTGTACATCTCTCCGGGCAGCCAACCTCATCACACATTCAAGGCTGAGCTTGTACGAGCCCACGGAGCTTATTGTGAAGAGGTCTTGGAATACGACCGCTCTCTGGATGACGACCAGTTTCCCCCGGCTTTAGATTTGACCGCCCCGACCAGCAAAATCATTAATGCAGCTTGGTCTATCGTTGTTGTCACAGCAAGAACCGGAACATCAAATATTAAATTTAGCGTGGTGCGCGATAAGAGCTCTTAATACGCTGCTGCTGAAAAAAACAGAGATGGTTTAAGGAATGTAAATAGCACTATTTGTGCGAGACCAGCTCCGTGAATCACATCCTATGGCAGTGATTGATGTGTATGCCTGCAGCTCCAGGCATGTCATTTAGAATGGAAATGAGGGAGCTGCTTTAGGTGAGATGGTCGCATTTTAAGCGAGATTAATGACATAAACGCAACGCTACGGGTGATTGAGGCTGGTTCTTAAGGACCATTGCGGGGGGTACCTATCATTGGTTGTTTTGTTGCGGTCACTAGTTAAAAATGACGACAAGCCGTACATTTGAATTACTTTAATATTTTATTATTATTAATACTAAGTTGCGGATATAAGCATTGATCTTTTTTGAGCGCAGGGTGCTCATGGTTGTGGGGTGAAATGCGTAAGTTTTCTTCGAGTATTATGACGGCTCTTGAGCCACGGGTCATGCTGGATGCGGCCATGATGGCCACTGCTGTGGATGCTGTGTCATCTGATGGCGGTGACGACTCGCGCATACAAACCTCAGAGACTCTTTCTGCCGATGACTTTGAGGCGCAGCTCAGCGCACTGGTGGCCGATGGGGCCACGTATAGTGAAATTATGTTTGTCGATAGCACCGCCCTGTCGGACCCTGATATTCAGGCGGCGATTGAATTGCGTCGCCAAGCCGATCCGAATTTAACGGTTCTGTCTCTTGGTGCGGACGGTCTGTCGACCATCAACCGCACCTTGGCGCTTTATGCCGATGTTGGCGTGCAGTTCGATGCTATGCACATCCTGACCCATGCCGAAGATGGTCAGGTCCAGCTTGGCACGACGATTTTAGAGCTGGACGACCTGGATGAAGGTTCCGCGACTGCACAAAGTGTCGAAAGCTGGAAAGATGCGCTTAACGACGGTGCCGATATCTTGTTTTACGGCTGTAACCTTGCCGCAAGCCAAGATGGCCGGGCCTTTGTGGATCGCATCGCGGAGTTGACGGGGCGCGATGTTGCCGCATCCGAGGATTTGACCGGTGATGCCGGCCAAGGCGGTGATTGGGACCTGGAGATTCAAACCGGGCAAATTGAAACCAGCGTCATGGCCGCACAGGGCTATCAAGGCGTTCTCGGTTTTGCAACGACGGACCACAATGGCGATAGCACGGCCAATCCGCTACGCATGACCACCTGGAATGTGATCGGTTTGGATTCCAACAAACCGCTCATCGAAGGGCCTAACAAGTTCATGGTCGGCTTGCGGGTCGAGGCCGACGGTGCAGGGCTGAGCGGCTATACCGTGAAAATCGTCGACGACGATGGCGTGGATGTGTTCGGCTCCGGTTACACCATCGGTGATAGTACGGTTGTTTCGGTCTTTGATGATGGTGTCGACAACATCAAGTTCACCGGTAAGGAGATGTACACCGGTGTGAACATTGGTGCCAACATGTCACAAGACTACTATTTTAATGTCGAGGTTCTGCGCAGTGCTGACTCCTTAGGCCAAATTCAGCCGTTCCATTTTGAGGTTTTCCAAGATGCGGACAACGACGGCATCTTCGATGCTGGCGAAACAGGTCTAAAACTCGACAAGTTTTCTTGGCTGTCCGATAGCGCGGCGGCCAATACACCGTTGTATCTGTACGTCGAAAAATACATTTCCCAGGCGCGCAACGATGTGGTCGATCAGACCTACCCGAATACGGCCTCGGCATCGGATGATTACAGCGCCGTTCGCATTAATGGAGTGACGGCCAACGGCGTTAACCCCGATGGTCCGATTACTTTGTTCCTTGGCGAAACCGTGACCGTTCGGGCCGAAGGGCAGACCGCCACCCAAGGCTATCCGCAAATGACGTTTACGACCGTATTTGATACGGACCTGTTTAAAATCAATTCGGTCAATCAGTATTACGATAAGCCTGACGGTTCGACGGATTATCAACAAGATTTTGGCACAGGCACCGATGCTGACGGCAATTTCAATACCCTGTCGGGCACGGCCAACACCTCGATGTATGCCAATGCGGCGGGGTGGAACCCATCGACCCATGGTTTGATGATCACATCCGCACCGCCCAAGGCGGGTGGTGGGCCAATCGTTTCGGATTATTCCGTGACCATAACCGGTACCGGCAGCGGCACGCTGGATACAATGATCTTGGATTATTCCGGCAGCAGCTTTCACTATAACGCCGACTTCGACACCGGGGCCGAATCTGTCAAAGTACTTGCGGTGAACGGTGCGATTGTCGGTACGGTCAAAGACGATATCACCGGCGATGATATTGGTGACGTGGCGATCAGTGGAATAACCATCACCCTGACCGGCATTTTGGACACCAACCGCAATGGCACCATCGATGCCGGCGAAACCACCACGGTCACCACCCAAACCACCACCACCGACGCCAATGGTAAATATGCGTTCCTGAATTTGTTGCCCGGTGAATATACGGTCAGTGAAGGTGCGACCGCAGGGTATGCCGACGTGACCGATACCGACGGCACGACTAATGGCACCGACGTCAATACGGTGAAAGTGATCATCGGCAGCGGCGTCACGACGGCGACGGCTGGGGCCATCGGCTTTACCGGTGTGTCCGGTTTGACTGAAGGCGAAACCCTGGGGTATCAGCGCGCAGATTTTGTAGAAGCGCGCACAGATCTTTCGTTGAGCAAAACCGTCAACACCACGGCACCGCAAGTCGGCGGTAATGTGACCTATACATTGGCGGTGACGAACAGCTCCAATGTTGATGCCGCTGCGGTTCAGGTGACCGAAAAACTTCCGTCCGGCCTGACGTTCGTGAGCGACAGTTCTGGTGGTGCATCCTACAACAGCACCACCGGCATCTGGACGGTTGGCAGCGTTGCCGCCGGTGTGACCAAGACCATCACCATCACCGCCACGGTGACCAGCAATGACGCCATCACCAATTTTGCCGAAATCACCAGCATCAAGGATGCGTCCGGCAACGACATGACGGATCGCGATTCCACAGCCGGAAATAATGATGGTGCCGACAATACCTATGGCACCGCCGATGATGGCGGTGAACACAATCTAGAAGACGACGAAGCCAAGGTCACCATTGACGCTTCGAGCGCGGATTTGAGCCTCATGAAGGCGGTCAACAACGACACCCCCAGTGTTGGGGACACCGTTACGTTTACCTTGGCGGTGACCAATTCCGGCCCGGATGGCGCCACCAATGTGGTCGTGACCGATAGCCTTCCGTCTGGAATGTCGAATGTGACGTTGGTGTCTGCAACAACAGGCGGAACCTTCAATGTGGGCACCGGGGTATGGTCCATTCCCACGTTGGCCAATGGCGCAACGGCGATTTTGAAGTTTACCGCCCAGGTTGATGTGGCGTCGGAAATCACCAACTACGCCGAAATCACGGCTTCAGATCAGTTCGATCCGGATTCCTCGCCAACCACAGATCGCAACACCGATGATGGTGGCGATAATGTTCCCGATGATGATGAAGCCTATGTGGTTCTCACGCCTTTGGCCGCAGACTTAAGCATCGGCCTGACGGTCAGCGACACCGCGCCTAAAATTGGCGATACCATCACCTACACCATCACCTTGAACAACGCTGGGCCCAACACCGCCACCGGTGTGGTGGTCACCCAGACCTTACCCGGCGGGGTGACCTATGGTTCGGGTGGAACGTCGCACAGTGCGGGCACCGTGACCTGGAATGCCGGTGACATTGCTGCCGGAACCACGTTGACCCAAACGGTTACGGTGACGGTTGATTCAACCGGGACCAAGATCAGTTATGCCGAAGTCAAAAGCACCACCAATTTCGCCACGGTTTCCGATCCTGATTCCAAGCCCACCGATAACGGCGGCACCGGCGGCGCATCGGGGGCCGATGACTGGGGCGACGGCATTTTAGATGATGATGAAGCCAAGGTGACCATCACCCCGGGGGCAGGGGATCTTGCACTCTCCAAATCTTATGTGGTGACCGATGGCACCCTCGATAGCCTTGACGATACGATCACGTTTACCCTGACGGTGACCAATGAAGGCGTCGTTGATGCGCATAACATCAAGGTCAAAGACACCATGTCTTCGGGCCTAACGTATAAAACGACCACCTCGGCTGACGGCACCTATGACGGTGCAACCGGAATCTGGACCATTGGGGCCTTGGCTGTAGGGGCGAGCAAAACTTTGGTTTTTGTCGCCGATGTGGACAGCGTTTTGGCGCAATCGAATTATGCCGAGATTACAGCCGCGACGAGTGATGTGGGTGGCTCAACGGCACTCATCGATGCGGATTCCACCGTCAATAACGGTACAAACCCGACTGTAAATGAGGATGACGAAGCGCTGGTCGAATTGCCAGCGATCCCTTATGCGGATTTGCAGCTTACAAAAACGGTGAGTAACGCCAGCCCCGGAAGTAATGCAGATGTAACGTTTACCATTACGGTCACCAACACCGGTGTTGATACGGCCTATGGCGTGAAAATTCTTGATACCATGCCCTATGGTGGAACCAGAGAATTTACATCTATCAAAACCATCAACCCAGAACAGGGTACATTTTCCTTTGACGACGGGACTGACAAAGGCACTTGGGATGTGGGAACACTGGCTTTTGGCGACGAAGTGACATTGACGTATGTCGTTACTTCGCCTTCGGGGACGGGCGGCGGGAGTTATGATTCGCTGACCAACTACGCGCAAGTCACCGAGGCCTTTCAAGATGTTGCGAAGACCAAGGCAATCCTGGACCCGGATTCTACGGTGAATAATGGGACGGTCGGTCAGGCGACTTATGAAGACGATGAAGCAAAGGCGACGATCATCAATTCTCAGGTTTCGCGTTTGGATGTGGCGATCTCGTCTTCCGTTTCTGTAACAGATGCCGCCCTTAATTCGAAGGCATCAGATGCAAATTTGGTGCTCAATGATGTGGTGACCTACACCATTCAGGCCATCAACCAGGGCGTGGATGCCAACAACCCCGAACTCGTCATTACATGGCCGAAAGGTCTGATTACGCCTTCTTCCTTTACCGAAAATTCCACCAACGGCACCTTGTTCTATTCGATCGATAATGGCGATACATGGACAGATGCGTCCGGCGGCATCGCCGGTTTGAGCATCACCCACTTCAAATGGTCGCCAACCGATTCGGCCTCCACCAAGCTGGCCGCAGGTGTTACGAAGACTTTAACCTTAACCGGGAGCGTGACGGCATTAGGCGTATCCAAAAACGCAATCGATGTTCAAGCGTGGTGGAATACGACCCAAGGAACAACGGATGATACCGACTCGACATTCCCCGGCGCGGATCTGGGAAATACAACGACCACCCCTAAAGTCGATTTAACCAATGCAATTTTTCATGATCTGGATACGGACGATTATGGAGACGGCATTGCGGATGATGATGAAACAAGCGTTACAATTGGTGGAAATCAAACGGTTGATTTAAGTCTTGAAAAATCGTTTTCCATTGATGGTGGGCAAAATTACCTGACCAGTGGTGCCTTAAGCGATGGGCAGGTTGTTACCTTTAAACTGACGGTAACCAACGATGCTCTGGCCAACAGCCAAGCAACCTCTGTCATTGTTAATGATACTTTGCCCGCAGGCTTTGTCTATCAGACAGCGTATGGCGAAGGGACTTACGACAAGACGACCGGTGACTGGACCGTTGGTACCCTGACGAGAGGGGCTTCAGCCAGCATTTACATCATTGCCAAGGTCGATTGGGGCGCCACAACAAGCACTTCGCTCGTCAACTACGCCCAAGTCAAAAGCATGGTGCAAACCGATAGTGACTCAACGCCGGGTGACAACAGCACCACCGAAGATGATGATTCAAGCATCACCATAACGGAAAAACCACTCCAGGCGGATCTAAGCCTGACCAAAACGGTTTCCAATTCGTCGCCGGATTTGAACACCAACGTCACCTTCACGCTGACGGTGAGTAACGCAGGCCCAGCAGGCGCAACCAACGTGACGGTCGCGGATGCTTTGCCCACGGGGCTCACATATGTAAGCAACACCGGCAGCGGCAGCTATAATTCCACTACGGGTATATGGACGGTCGGTAGTATTGCCAACGGCAGCACCGCGACCATTCAAATTACCGCCAAAGTGACCTCCACCGATCCCATCATTAATTTTGCCGAGGTCAAGACATCAGATCAGGCAGATCCCGATTCAACGGCGGGCAATGGCGATCAAAACCCCGATGAAGATGACGAAGCGACGGCACGGCTTACGGCCAAGGCAGCCGATCTGAGCCTCACCAAATCGGTCAGTAACGCCAACCCGAACGTCGGCGATACCATTAGCTTTACCCTAACACTTATCAATTCCGGCCCCGATGCAACGACGGGGGTCACGGTATTAGACCCGCTGCCCAGCGGCTTCACCCAAACCGGCATTACGCTGAACGGTACGGCGACCGGTGATACGTATTCCGGCGGGTTATGGACCTTGGGCAATGTGGCGGTTGGTGAAATTCACACCCTGACCATTACCGGCACGGTCGACAGCGCGGCGGCATTTACCAATTTTGCCCAGGTCAAAACATCCAGCCTGAGCGATCCAGATTCAGTGGTGAACAACGACACTGACAAAACCGCCAACGAAGACGATGAAGGACGGGTGCGCGTAACCCCGCAAGCCGCCGACCTCAGCCTTTCGAAAAGCGTCAGCAACGCCCGGCCTTCGGTGGGTGATAATGTCACCTTTACGCTGACCTTGATGAACAGTGGCCCCGATAACGCCACCGGCGTGGTGGTGACGGATTATCTGCCCACGGGTACCACCTGGGTGAGCGGCGGAAATCACAGCGCCGGTACCATCACCTGGTCGCCGGGTAATGTAGCCGTGGGTGAAATCACAACCCTTCAGATCGTCGTAAAGGTCAATAGCGCTGCGGCTATGAGCAACTTTGCCGAAGTCACCGCGGTTGATCAGTTCGATCCGGATTCCACCAAAAACAATGATGGTGGCAACAAAACCGATAACGAAGACGATGAAGCCAAAGCCAGTTTCGATCCGGTTCAAATCGATCTAGAAGTGGCGACCTCGGTCAGCGATACCACCCCCGATATCAACGAGACGGTGACCTATACGGTGCGCATCACCAACACCAGTTCCGATGATGCCACGGGCGTATCCCTGCAAGATGTACTGGATACGGGGTTGAGCTATGTGGCCGCTTCGGCCAGCGATGGCGGCACCGTAAGTGGCCAGAAAGTATCGTGGAGCGGCCTGTCGATTGCCGCAGGCGATACCATAGAACTGACCTTCAAAGCCAAGGTCACCGATGCCAGCGCGACGCTGAAGGCTGTGGCGCAAATTACAGCAGCCGATCAACCGGATATCGACTCCAAGCCTTATGACGGCACAACCAATGGCACCGCCACGGATGATCTTGGCGATACAAAATTGCCCAACAATGGTAACACCTGGGACGATGATGAAGCCGTCGTCACGCTGAATGCCATCGGTGCGGATTTGGATTTGTCCAAGACCGTGAGCGTTAGCAGCAAAGCCACCGCCGAGACCGATGGCTTTTACAAAGCGACCTTCATCCTGACCGTGAGCAATTCTGGCCCCGATGCCGCGACCCATGTGGTCGTGCGCGACAGCTTGCCCTCGGGCTTAAGCTTCATCAGCGCCACCACGGCGTCGGGAACCTATGATTCCAAAAGTGGCTACTGGACCATCGGGACTGTTGCAGATGCGGGTTCGGCGACCTTGACCATCGTTGCACGCGTCAACACCCCGGGTGCGGTGACCAACTTTGCGCAAATTACAAATTCCGACCAGCCGGACCCGGATTCCAAACCCAACAACAACAGCGGCAAGCCCGGTGGCGGCACGGGCCCCGAAGACGATGATGATACGGCAATCGTTAATGTCGAACTGATCGATCTCAGCCTGGCAAAAACCATCAGCAACGCCACACCGGTGGTGGGCGATACGATCACCTATACCGTGACGTTGTCGAATGCCACGGGCTTTGACACAGCCACCAATATTGCCGTGACGGAAAGTCTGCCCAGCGGGTTGACCGGCGTGACCGTTACCCCCGCTGCGGGGACCACCTACAATTCCGCAACCGGGGTGTGGAGTGTCGCCAGTTTGGCTGGCGGGGCCAGCAAAACACTCACCGTGACCGGCACGGTCAGCGATATCAGCGCCTTGCTGAATGTGGTCGAGGTTACCGCGGCGGATCAGATCGACGTCGATTCAAAGCCCAAAAATAAATCATCTGAACCAGGTGAAGATGACACCGCCACCGCCGGGCCGACGTTTGCCTACATCACCGGCAAGGTTCTGGATGATCGCAAAGGCTACGCACCCGACGTATTTGATCCTGCAGATGGTCCTATTTCCGGCGTTACGGTGCAGTTGTGGACGGATGCGGGCAGTGGCGTGCCGGGTACATTGATCGCAACCACCACCACCAATGCAAAGGGCGTCTATGAATTTAATGCCCCGGCCGGCACCTATGTGATCGTTGAAACGGATAAGGCCGGGTACCTCAGCGTGCGCGATCAAGAAACCGTCAATCCCACGACGGGTGTCAGCACAGGTCAGACCACCAGCCCGGATAACAACCGTATTCCCATCACGGTGACCAACGGCAACGAATACTACGACCGTAATTTCCTCGATCTCACGCCGTGGGCCATCAGCGGCAACGTCTATAACGATGACACCAAAGATGGGGCCTTGGACGGCAACAATGAAACCGGCATTTCTGGTGTGACCGTCAAGCTGTACAAAGACGTCGACGGAAATTGGACCACGACCGGCGATCAAACTTTGATCGGCACGGCCACAACCGATGCCAACGGTGCCTATTCGTTTAAAGCGGGCGTCGGCAACTACCGTGTCGTTGAAACCCACGATGGAACCCAGGACGCAACCCATAAGGCCAATTACACGCATGTTACCGACAGTGACGGTCTGGCAAACAACGTCGGAGATGACCAAATTATTGACGTGCAGATCACCCCGAAAGGTAGCGATAAAACCGGTAATGATTTCTTAGATGTTGCCGGTGCCACCCCGAAGGCCGATCTGGTCCTGACCAAATCGGTCGACAATGCCAAGCCGAAATCCGGTGACACGGTTGTGTTTACCATGACCATCACCAACAAGGGCCCGGATACGGCCAAAACGGTCAAGCTGGTGGATAACCTGCCCACTGGTGTGACCTATCTCAGCGATGACGCCGGTGGGGCTTACAATTCTAGCACCGGTGTATGGACGGTTGGTGATCTGGCCAATACGGCAACGTCAACGTTGAAAATCACGGTTCGGGTGGATGCAAAGACGGCTGTGACCAATAATGCCACGGTTTCGTCCCCGACCACCGACCCCAATCTGACCAATAACAAAGACAATGCGGTGGTGACACCACAAAAAACCGCACCGCCACCGCCACCGGCACCACCGCCACCGGCACCACCGCCACCGGCACCACCGCCACCACCTGCGCCACCGCCAGTGGATACGAGTACGCCGAGCACCACAAAAAGCCCGGTGTTGTCGTCTATTGAGCCGCAACGCATCGAGTTGTCGGTGCAAGATCGTGCGATTTCAGGCGGCATTCATACATTTTCGCTGCCGACCAGTGCCATCCAAACCGAAGGCGATGCGGGCGATGTAAGCGTCGAAGCGACCCTGGTTGACGGCTCACCCTTACCCGATTACATCAAGTTTGATTCGGAATCGCGCGCTTTTACCATCAATGCGGATGATGCCATAAAGCTGGGTATCATGGGGTTGGATATCCGTATCACCGCGATCGATGGATCAAGCAATGAGGCATCAGCGGTATTCCATGTTCAAATTGGTGCGGAAGAAGATGATAGCGAGGCTGCAAAAGCGGCAAAGGCAATTGATCAGGCCAATCGAGAGGCCAATCCAAATGCGAACGATGGCGAAACGGCGCCAACCGAAAATGGTGACCAAGAGGGCGCTGGTGCTTCTGACCAAAATGATGGTGAACAAAACAATGACAATAACGCTGCGGTGCCACCGGTGCCTTCAGCAGGCGTAGACGATAGCGCAGACGTGTCTTCACGCGGCAAACTAAGCTTGGCAGAGCAAGTGCGCGCAGCATCTTCACAGGGATTTCAGCAGCGCAGTGACGGCATGGCACAAGACATCATTTTGTGGCTTAAGAACGTTGCCTGATGGGGCCGTGCGTATGATTATCCACTCTCAATTGGCAGAGAAACAGGTTACAAATGTAACCACAGTGAAATAAAAATTTTATGATCGGTGAGTTTTTTAACGTGAGCATAATCAAAGCATTAAGTGGTGTAATCGGGGCAGTGTTGCTTTCGGCATGTTCGGTGATGCCGGCCGCGTTTGAGCGTGCCGAAATTCAGGAAACGGCTGTCCAAGACTTGGCGCTGGTTGCCGCATCGCAAGACCCTTTGGACGACATCCTGACTTTGGAAGGCGCGATGGCGCGCGCCATCAAGTACAATCTGGAAAATCGTCTTCAGTTGATGCGGACCTCTTTGGCCGGTCGTAATTTCGAGATGGTCAAGATGGACATGCTGCCGTTGTTGAACGCGTCAGCAGGCCACACTTCGCGCAACAATTACGATGCATCGCGCAGCTATAACGTGACCCAGGGGACGGAAACGACCGACTATACGACGTCGTCGGAACGCAAACACAGCACGTTCGATGCCCGCCTTGTCTGGAGCGTCCTTGATTTCGGCGTGAGCTATTTGGCGGCCAAGCAGGAAGGTTATCGCTTTTTGGTCGATGACCTCACCCGCAAAAAAACGATCATTACGCTGCTCGAACAGGTGCGCACACAGTTTTGGCGCGCTGCGACAATGCAAAAAATTCGCAGGGAACTTGAAAATCTTTTGGTGGATGCGGAACGGACCTTCACAAATTTGCAAAAAGTTCGTGCCGATGCCCTAAGCCCTCGACGCCAGGTCCTCGAAGATATTCGAACCTTGGCGGAAATTGTTCAGCAACTCGAAAAAATGCATCAAATTGCTGACTTGGCGACCATTGAGTTGGGGGCCTTGATCAACGAACCGTTTGACAAACCGGTGAGCGTTTTGGCCCCGGCACAGCTTCCGATGGTTCCCGATTTCAAAATGGATCTGGAGAAAATGGAGCTGATCGCGTTGATGAATTCCACTGATTATGTCAGCGAAATGTACAACGTGAAGATTGACCAGATGGAATCACGTAAAGCGCTGTTGCGTTTGCTGCCTGGCCTGGAATTTTCCTATGGCTTTAATTACGACAACAATCGCTACCTCTATAACAATTCGTGGACGGAAGCAGGGGTGCGTGTTTCGTACAATGTTTTCCAATTGTTGGCCGCTGATGAAATTATGGCGCACAACGATGCGCGTGAGCAAGTTGCGTTGAACCGGCGTTTGATGACCAATGTCGCGACTCTGACCAAGACGCACTTGTCTTGGCAAAACTATCAAAACGCACGCAAGCGTTATGAACGGTCTGAATATATCGGTGATATTGATGCCCAAATTGCAGACCTGACAGGCATGGCCAGAGCCAGCAAAAAGGTCAGCGGCGTTGAGAAAATTAAAACCGACGCGCGGGCCATGCGCTCGTTGATGGGGCGCATGCAATCCTATGTGGATGTTCAAAGTTCATACGGATCTTTTTTAATGACGTTGGGCGTTAATCCCGTGCCGAAAAATTACCAGCAATTGGATTTGAAGCAATTAAGCGAAGCCATGCATTCGTTCAGTATCGGCGTGGACAGTGAAGCCCTGCAAAAGTTGACCCTAAATTCCCCAGGCGAGCCGGTTGCTGATTCCACCTTGTAAAGGACTGGACTCGATTTTCAAAGGTGATGGGATAACGTATTTAGTTTTTGGTCGATATGTGTTTTCAATTGTATTTCGGAAAATATGATGCCTTTGAATGTGACCTTTTGGTTCCCGGTGTTAGTGGTTTTTGCGGTCTACTCGATCACACCCGGTACGGGACATGCGGCGCAAGGCGTTGCGCAACTGCCAACGCCCGCCTCGCTTGAAGGTGAAATCCACAATTATCAACAATCCACTGTGCGCGGTCAGCTTCGCCCGCGTCAACATGCAGTTCTGGCTGCCGGGATGCAGGGGGAATTGATTGCGGTTCGCGTTTATGTTGGTGATCGTGTGACCAAAGACAACGTATTGGCATCGTTTAATTGCCGCACAGAAGAAGCCCGCAAAGCGATCTCACAAGCCCGCTTGAAAGCCGCTCAAATTACCTTTGATGTTAATTTCGAGCTGTCATAAACAGACAGCATCAGCATCTTGGAAGTGGAGCTGAGCGAAGCGGAGGTTGATGTGCAAAAAGCAGAATTAAGAAGCGCTCAAGCCGATGTCGAAAAGTGTGTGGTGCATGCACCGTTTGACGGCACGGTGGTCGAAAAATACGTTCAGGCTTATCAGTTTGTCAGGATGGGGGAGCCATTGTTGCGCCTTGTCAACAGCACCGACTTGGAAGTCGAAGCGATTGTGTCCTCTCAATGGCTAAAATGGTTGAAGCCGGGAACGGTGTTTTCCATGACAGTCGAAGAAGTATCGCAAACCGTTTTAGGGCGCGTTGATCGAGTGGTTGATGAAGTGGATCCAATCAGTCGCACCGTTCGTATGATCGGTGTATTGGATAAGACGTTCATCAAAATGCTGCCGGGGATGAGTGGCGTCCTCAAATTCGAGCAGTAGACTATGGAAACGCCAATCACGTCTCAAGACCCACCTCAAACGCCGCAGCAATCCATTAAAAGTGTAGCTGATCTATTGTTGCTGCAACAACGTTTGCGCGGTGCATCGTCGCTTGCCGAATTGGCGGCGTTGGTGGTGAACGACACTCGGGTTCTGTTTCCGTATTGGAGTGCCGTATTTTGGCACCATGGAAAGGTTGAAGCTGTATCAGGGTTGCATGAACCGGCACGTCAATCGTCGTTTATCATGTGGGTTAGTGAGTTGCTGCATCATACTCAGAAAAAGAATCCTCATGCCCCTGTGCTCCTGACGGCTGGCGCTAGCCCGAAAAATCTGCAAGCGCGTTGGGCTGAATATTTTCCAAACGAAGTCCTGTGGCTTCCATTCATAAACCCTGAAGAACCTGATGGCGACCCGATCGGTGGATTGCTGCTGGCGCGCGATGTCGTTTGGAAACCGGAAGAACAGCGCCTTCTTGCTCATTGGACAGAAGCCGTCGCCTATAGTCTTCAAGCCGTATCCAGACGCCGCAAACGCCTGTTTGCCAAACTTGGTAAACGCGAACGTATGTGGACAGCCGGCGTCGCGATCATCTTGTTTTTTGCGGCTATGTGGTTTCCTGTTCGCATGTCAGTTTTGGCACCGGGTGAGGTGGTGCCGCGAAAACCGTCAGTCGTGCGTGCACAAATAGATGGTGTGATCGATAAGGTCTTTGTGAAACCGAGCCAAGAGGTCAAAGCCGGAGACGTTCTTGTAAGGTTGGATGCCACGGCCCTGAAAGCGCGCCTGGATAACGTCGTGCAAGGCTTGGAAATCGCCCGCGCCGAGCGGTTGCGCGCCGAACAGGCATCAGTAACAGACCGTAAAGCATCGGCGCAGTTGCCGTTATTCCAGGCCAAAATCAAAAAACAAACGGCGGAGGTCGCATACGTTCAATCCTTATTGAACCGTATTGAGGTGCGCGCCGAACAAGATGGCGTGGCGATTGTTCCCGACGCCGGTGATTTGGAAGGCCTGCCCGTTAAAATCGGACAGCGGATGTTAACATTGGCCAACCCCAAAGAAGCTGACCTTGAAGCCTGGCTGCCGGTTGGTGACAGTTTGCGTTTGCCGCTGGGATCGGCGATGGAATTTTACCTCAACATCGATCCGACCAGTCCTGTCGATGCCACGTTGCGCCATATTGATTATCAAGCACAGATGTCGCCGGAAGGTCTTTTAGCCTTTCGTGTGCGGGCCGATTTTACGGATGACACCATGCCGCGCATTGGCTGGCGAGGGACGGCCAAACTCTATGGCGAAGAAGTGCCGCTCTATTATTACCTCTTTCGCCGACCCGTCGCGGCAGCGCGTCAGTGGTTTGGTTTATGAACGAACCTTCGCCCCTTGCCGCTATATTGCGCCAGGACTTGTCCTTGCTGGACGCCGAGCCTGGGCCTGGTGGTGAACGTGCATGGTTGCTGCATGACCCATTAAGTGGGCGCTACTTTCGCATCGGCCAGACGCAGATTGAAATTCTAAACCATATCGATGTCGGTGGGGCGCAAGACATTGCCCAAGCCGCCACACAACACGCTGATCACGACATCACCCCAGCTCAGGTGGAAGAGTTTCTGGATTTTTTGCGCAAGAACAGTTTGGTTGTCGTTGATGCGCAACAACACGAACTCCACGAGCGCATGCGGGCAAAAAAGCCCGGTTGGCTGGCGGCCCTGGCCAAGAGCTATTTGTTTATTCGTGTGCCGTTGTTCAAACCCGACCGTTTTTTAGACAAAACATTGCCCTATGTGCGGTGGTTGGGAACCAAGCCTGCCTGGGCTGCATTTGTGTTGATTGCGGTGGTGGGAGTCTTGATGACGGTCCGTCAATGGGATCAATTCTGGGCGACATTTTTATATTTTTTCAATCTCCAAGGTGCCGTGGCGTTTGCCATTTCGATGGTCTTGGTTAAGGCGGTGCACGAGCTGGCCCATGCTTACGTCGCAAAGGCATATGGATGCCGCGTGCCGATCATCGGTGTCGCATTTTTGGTGATGTGGCCGGTGTTGTACACCGATGCGACCGATACCTGGAAGCTGCGAGAGCGCCGCCACAGATTGCGCGTTGCGGCGGCTGGCATCTCGGCAGAAATGGCTGTGGCCGCTGTGGCCTTGTTGGCGTGGAACTTTGCACCCGAAGGGGTGTTTAAAAGTGTGTTCTTCGTGATGGCGACGTCGACTTGGGTTCTTAGTGTTCTGATCAACCTCAACCCCTTGATGCGATTTGATGGCTATTACCTCCTTTCCGATTGGCTGAAAGAACCCAATATGGAAATTCGTGCGCATGCCTTGGGTAAATGGTGGCTGCGCAAAGCTCTGTTCGATTTTTCCGATCCGCCGCCGGAGCGGCCAAAAGCCCGTTTGATCGTCTATTCTTTATCCATTTGGATTTACCGATTCTTGTTGTTTTTGGGCATTGCCCTGCTGGTCTACCATCTGTTCTTCAAGTTGTTGGGGATCGTCTTGTTCTTGGTGGAGATCGTCTATTTCATCGTGGCACCAATTTGGCGTGAGATGCGGGAATGGGCCAAGCGTAAAGAACAGCTGAGCATCAACGCGGTGACCATAAGAACCATGATTGGCGTTGCGGCGGTGTTGGTTTCGTTCGTTGTGCCGTGGCAAACGGGGATCGAAGTGCCGGCCATCTTGAAGCATCGATTGATCACGGTATATGCGCCGATGGCAGGGAAAATTAGTGAACTCAACGTTACGGCAGGAGAAAAAATTCAATCCGCCGATTCCCTGGTCAAAGTTGATGCGGCTGATGTTCAATTTGAGTACCAACAAGCGGTAATGAAATACGAAGAACTCTGGTGGCAGCGTGCGTCCCTGGGATTTGATCCGGATTTGCTGGATAGAACCTTGATTGTCGCCAGTGAACTTTTGACTCAGGCCCAAAAACTGGTGAGTCTGCGTGACGTTCAGGATAGAGCCAACGTCATCGCCCCAATCGACGCCACCGTGTCGGATATGGATCCGGAGCTAACTGCAGGGCAGTGGGTGGGTGAGGGAAAGGCCCTGTTTACCTTAAAAGAAAACAGCCCGGTTCAAGTGATTGCATATGTGGATGAGCAGATGCTCAGCCGTCTCAACATCGGCCAAACGGGGCGTTTCTATCCTGAAGGAGGAGGCCGTGAAACGTATCAGGTTCGCGTGATGGAAATCGAATCCTTTGGTCTTAGTGAGTTGGAGGAGCTGTTGCCTGCGTCTTTGTTCGGTGGTGGTGTCGCCGTGCGTCAAAACAAAAATGACCAACTTATTCCTGTTCAGGCGACGTATCGGATTTTTTTAGCTCTTGATAAATCAGACGTGGATACGGAGCGGGTTCTTCGAGGTGATGTCGTCTTGACTGCTAAGGCTGAAAGTTTTCTCGAGCGTATTTTCCGAACCACCCTGACAGCCGTATTTCGGGAAAGCTCGTTCTAATGTGAATAGCAGCATAATCAATTAATCGTTTGAAATGACGGAGAGACAGGGAGGGGGTAGCTGTTTAGTCCCTAGGGTCCAGACTCATTCAAATCCAGTAGCATATGAGTGCGGCCAGGCATAAACCTGCCAAGAAATTTTCGGCGTTTTTGTCGTAGCGCGTAGCCACCCTTCGGAAATCCTTGAGCCTTCCAAACATCCGCTCAATGACGTTGCGCCCCCTGTAGCGTTTTCGGTTAAAGGGATGAGGATGCTTGCGGTTAGACTTGTTGGGGATAACCGGGCATATCTTGCGGCGCTTGAGCTGGGCACGCCAATGATCTGCATCATAGGCTTTATCGGCAAGCAAATACTGGGCTGCTGGCAGATGTTCGGTGAGCATCACCGCGCCCGTGATGTCGGCGGTCTGACCGGGTGTCAGGTAGAAAACCAACGGACGGCACTGTTCGTCACTTATGGCGTGAACCTTGGTGTTTCGACCTCCTTTTGTGCGACCGATGGCTTGAGCAGAAGCCCCCCTTTTCCGCCGCCAGCGCAACGATGAACTTTGATATGGGAGGCATCGATTGAGATTTGTTCCGGCGTTCCCGACAAGGCCGCTGTAAGTTCCGTGAACATGTACTGCCAGACCCCTTTTTTCGACCAGCGATTATAGCGATTGTATACTGTTGTCGATGGGCCGTATTCCGGCGGGCAGTCCTGCCATCGGCAACCCGATTGCAGCACATGAATAATGCCACTGATAATGCGACGGTCATCCACGCGCCGCTTGCCAGCAGCACGGCAAGGTAAGTAAGGTTTAATCAGTGAAAACTGCTCGTCTGATAGCCAAAAACCACGCTTCATAGCCTGAAACCTCCATTGTGAGTTCCAAGCCATTGAATCAC
>JAESUA010000334.1 GCA_016763255.1 Magnetovibrio sp.
TATTTTACCACCAATGATGTGGCCGCCGATGTCGATACGTCGGGCTATTTCAACGATGCAGCCGACATGCTGCGGATCGGCGACATCATCGTCGCCAACACCGACACGGACGCAACACCATCGTCCGGGTTTTACCTGGTCAACGCCAACGCCGCCGGTGCGGTGGACGTGGCCGACATGACCGCGGTGGGGACGGCCAATCTCGATTAGTCGTGATCGTTAAACCCCGCTGACGCGGATCAGGGGGCGGCCCCTTATTCTCACAGCCCGCCCCCTGATTTCCGCCTCATTCGTTAACCCCTTTTTCAAATCCAATCCAGGCGCAATTTTGCGCCTTTTTTTGTGCAGGAGTTTTCCTCATGATCGCCCATCCGATTTCCCATTCGGTGGCCCGGTGCCGTAGCAAGTTGGCCGCCAATGCCAGCGCCCAGCTACTGGATGTTTTGAAAATTAAATCTGCCCTACAGGCGCTGGGCCATTACGCCGCACCCGAATGGGGCGTTAGCCCATATCCCGACGCGGATATGTTCAACGCCATTAAAGATTTTCAACAGGCCCAAGGCCTCAAAACGGATGCGGTGATCAACCCAGAAGGTGAAACTGAAGTTGCGCTCAGTAGCGCCCTAACCCCACGCCACACGACCACGGCATTGCAAACCACCGCACAAGCCCTGCAAGCCATGGGCCGCGGCGGTGATGAAATCCTTGCCCACATCACGCCTGAAGAAGCACGGCTGCTTGATCGCATCACCGACGGTGGTTCGATCAATCCACAGACGGGGCTGCTGGAATTTTTTTGGGGTGGATCGGATCGCGATGATGATGGCAATGGTTATGACAATGATGCCCAATACGGCGATGATGATGCCAGCGCCGCCGAGGCCAGCGATCATCAAGCCGCGGAAAATGAAAACAATTATAGCGGCGGGAATGACGGTGGTGGGGACAATAACTCCTACTCAGGCCAAGGTGGAAATGGCGCAGGCAAAGGCCCTAACAACCTCAACGCTCAATCCACCAAAACCTCCATTCTGGAGGATAATGAAAAGGCGGCAGAGCGCACCGCCAAAAACAACCGCAACAATAGCCAGGCCGCGAAAGACAACAGCTTTACATCCGGTTTTTTTGATACCAAGGAAGACGATTATGTGGATGAAGACATATATGATTGGGATGAAAGTTGGTTGGATGACGATCTTGATATTAACGAGAAAGAGGGTTCCTCACCTCTAGGCTACAATCCCGATGAGACTATTGAAGATGTTGAGTACCAAACGAAAGAAATCTATGAGGCCTCAGTAAAGGAAGTTGCCGGACAGAAACAGGCTCAACAAAGTGCCAAGGAGCACCATCCCGCCTATGGATATACCAATTTTGGCAAAGGTCTGAATCAGTCACAGAAGTCTAGCAAATTTAACAGCGCTATCGCCGATAAAGAAAGCAAGGGACAGCCCAACGGTGGTTATGGTGCTGTTCACTGGGATGACAAATCCAAAACCAAGGGAGCTTTGGGACGATATCAAATGCGCGACCCTGCCCTTGTTGATACAGGCTATAAGGATAAAAATGGGAAGTGGACTGGAAAAGATGGCATCAACAGTAATAAGGATTTTCTCAATAATCCCAGTGCTCAAGACAAAGCCTTTCGTGATTACAATAAAAAGACAGAAGGATATCTTAATTACAATGGATCATCAGGTTATATCGGACAAAAAATTGATGGCATAAAGGAGAAATTTACAGTCACACGCTCAGGATTATTAGCTGCAGCAAATCGACGGGGGCAAGGCAGGGTGCGCGAATATTTGGGTCATTTGGAAAAAAATGGCTGGAAATCAGATGCGAGCACATTTGGTGACAATAGAGACACGTTCTTAAGTATCGAAACTCGAATGCGTGAGTTCCAAAATATGTAATTTCTGCAAATTCCATGGGCAACATACGGTGAACTTAACATTTAATATGTTGAGTGAAGGGCGGAGATGGTCCGAAAGGCACTTGCTTGATTTCTGCATCACCTTCTATAGTCGTAATATGAATTGTGCGCTCTCCCATAAGGCAGGCATTATTTTTGCTGTAATCACTGCAATTATTGTTGTCTCGACAGACAGTGCCAGGGCTGACGATGTAGACGAATTGATGCTCGGTACATTTTACGAAGATGTTATGAGCACTTTCGAAGTCAGGCAATCAGTGGAAATTCCCCCAAGTCATAAGGCCATGATCATACAGCCAGCGGAATTCGGGAATCAAACGTTACTCATCTTTGAAGAGGGTGCATTGGTGTCCAAGACATTATCAGGCCATCGTTGGGATGTTGTCGAGCCATTGGATCTGGATGGTGTCCCTGGCTTGGTGGCTTCAAAATGGAGTGGTGGTGCACATTGCTGTTTTACTTACAATATTGTCGCCCTGAAACCCACGCCGAAAATCATACAGATTCTTGAATTACACGATAGCCCCGGCAAGCTTGCACCGTGTGGAGATAACGTATGCCTACATATAATAGATTTCACATTCGCTTCTTGGCGCGGTGCGTTCGCTAACTCCATTAGCGCATCCGTCGTAATGTCATTGCACGCCAAAAGGTTTTATTTCGACCCTGAACTTATGAGCAAACCTGATGCAGTTGTTACAGATCAAGCCGTTCGTGAAATTCGAAAAACCGTCGAAAGAGCAAAGCAAAAAACGGATGTTGATACGGCCTATCAAATGTTGGGGCAGGAACTTCTGCGTTTGATATATGCCGGCCGTGCGGACAAAGCAGAAAAACTATTGCGTCTTGTCTGGCCTCATAAACAAGACGCTGTTTCCAAGCAGGCTTTCATTCATGAATTCATCGACAGACTCATGGGCAGTCCATACTGGAATGACCTTGTGTTGTTAAACGGTGGAAGCATTTTAGGAACAAAAAAATAGGTGACGTTTAAGAAAGTCACCTGCATGCATAGTAAATATCCGGGCTCTCAATCGAGGGTCCGTTTTTTTGTGTGCTGAATTTAGATAAACCGACATTTTAAGGAGACCATCATGGCTTTGAGTTCCATAGCCTTATGCGCGCGTGCGCTTTTGAAGACCGGGTGCCGGTCGATCACGTCTTTTGATGAAGGCACGGCGGAGGCGGAAGTATCGGGCAATTTGTATGAGCCCCTGCGTGACGCCATGCTGTCGTCCCATCCGTGGACCTTTGCCACCGCACAGGTGACGCTGCCACGGCTGGAGGCCACACCGATTGCCGATTACGGTTATACTTTTCAGTTGCCGGTCGATTTCTTGCGCGTTTTGTCCGCCGGTGCGGGTCGGGGGCGGGGATTGGATTACCGCATTCATGAACGGCGCTTGCACACCAATGCGTCCGAAGTGGTGGTGACCTATATTTTCCGAGCACTTGAAAGCGAGTTTCCAGCGTTTTTTGACCAAGCTTTGATCGCACGCCTGTCTGCGGAATTTTGCATTCCCTTGACCGATAGCACCAGCCGTTCGCAAGCTTTGCTGAAAATTGCGGATAAAGAATTTAAGCAGGCCAAGTCCATCGATTCCATGCAGGACAGTCCGCGTGCAATCGAGGATTTCACCCTGATCGGAGTGCGCGGCTGATGGCACGTATCAGAACCTACAAAACCAGCTTTACCGCGGGCGAGGTGTCCATGGAGTTAGCCGGGCGTGGCGACTTAACCGCCTATGACAATGGGGCCGGAAAACTCACCAATATCTTCGTATTGCCCACCGGCGGCATCTATCGCCGCGCGGGGTTACGGCATGTGGACACGTTGCCGGGCGAAGGCCGCTTGGTCGAGTTTGAGTTCAACACCGAACAAGTTTACTTGCTGGTGTTTCGCGAAGCCATGGTTGATGTCTACCAAGACGGCGCCAAGCTCACCACCATCGATCCCGCGCCGTGGACCTTGGCACAAATCAAAAATATCGGTTGGGTGCAAAGTGCCGACACCTTGTTGGTGACGCATCCAGACGTAGCACCAAAAAAACTTACCCGCGATAAGGCTGGAACCTGGTCGATCACCGATTGGACCTATTACGAAAAAGATGAAATTCGCAAGCAGCCCTATCATAAGTTTTCGGATGATGAACTGACCCTGCAGGCCAATACCACCAGCGGCACCATTACATTGACGGCGTCGGCGGATGTGTTTGTCACCGAACATGTGGGAACACGGTTTCGCATCGAAGGCAAAGAGGTGGAAATAACCGCTTTCACCGATGCCACCCACGTTACGGCTCTTACCAAAGAAAGTCTCACCACCACGCAGGCGACCAAGGATTGGGAAGAACAAGCCTTGTCTGATGTGCGGGGCTATCCAGTATCGGTGTGTTTCCATCAAGACCGCATGGTCATCGGCGGATCGCGCGAGCTTCCCAATCGTTTGTCGATGTCTAAATCTGCCGACTTGTTTAACTTTGACCTCGGTACCGGACTGGATGATGAAGCGATTGAATTCGCTATTTTGTCCGACCAAGTCAATGCCATCCGTGCGGTGTTTTCCGGACGACACCTGCAGGTGTTTACCTCCGGTGCGGAATGGATGGTGTCGGGGGAACCGCTGACACCCAGCTCGATCCAGCTCCAACGCCAAACCCGCATCGGATCGCCCATTGATCGAACGGTGCGGCCGTGTGATGTCGATGGTGCGACGTTGTTTGTCTCGCGCACCGGGGATGAGCTGCGGGAGTTTTTGTTTACCGACTTGGAACAGGCCTATCAGGCCGGGGACTTGGCGATGCTGTCGCGCCACATGGTCAATACGCCATTGGATCAAGATTATGACAAGGCGCGCCGCCATCTGCACATGGTGATGGCGGATGGCAACGTGGCCTCATTAACGTTGTTTCGCCGCGAAAAGGTCACCGCCTGGTCGCGTCAAGAAACCGATGGTGATTTTTTGTCCGTGGCCATGGTCGATACCCAGGCCTACGTACTGATCAAGCGCAACGACGCATTTTTCATCGAGGTGTTCGATGATGCCTACAATGTCGATGCGGGGCTTAAAGGGTTTGATGGGGCAGGCAAAACCGTGTGGAGTGGCCTGGACCATTTGGAAGGTCGCACCGTCAAGGTGGTCGGTGATGGCGCGCCACTGGGTGAATACGTGGTTAGCGGTGGCTCGGTCACGTTGAGCGAAGCCGTTACCAACGTTGAAATTGGTTTGGGCTATGCGCACATCATCGAACCTTTACCTCCGACCGTGGCCTCGGCCCAATCTGGCACCCAAGGCGGATATGTGCGGCCGATCCGATTTACCTTTCGGGTGCGCGATACCGTGGCGCTGCGCGTGGACGTCGGTCATGGATTGCAAAATGTTCCGTTCAAACGTTTTGGCCAAGGGGTATTGGACCAATCCACACGCCCCTTTACCGGCGATAAAACGGTGCGTGCCTTTGGTTGGCGCCAGGGTGGTGTTGCACCGTTGTGGCGCATCGAACAAGACACCCCGGTGCCTTTTACCCTATTGGCGGTGGCCAGCGAAATCAGCCTTAACGGCTAACACTCAACCAACACAAATTTAGGAGATTGCAAATGGGTGGAACAGCCGCATTGGCCCTTACGGGGGCTGGCATGCTTGCAACACAGGTGGGCAGTGCGAAACCAAAACCTCAATCGGCACAGAATTATCAAACACAAACGGCGGACATTCAGCGACGTCAAGATGCCGATGCCAAAAAGCGCCAGGATGCACTGGCGAGGGCGAGCGCCCAACACCGTGCACGCTTTGCCGCCCAAGGGATCAGTCCTGCGGATGGATCGTCGGCGGCTATTCTTGAAGGCCTGCAAAAGAAGACCACTCAGCAATTGGATGACAAGGCTGTGGGTTACAACGCGGAACGGGCGCGGGCACAGACCACATTTGCGGACGTCCAAGCGGCCCAGCTCGAACAACGAACGAGCCGGTCGGACTTGCTGTCAAACAACGATGTATTGCAGCAATTTAAAAATTGGTGGTGAACCGTTTCACTTTTGCCAAACTCTTTTAAGACAAGCCTAAGGAGCAGTCCATGCAAACCCACATTCAGATAGGGGATGTATCACCACGCGTACATTTCACCGCCGATGGTGTGCAAACCCAGTTTACTTTTTTGTTTCCAATTTTTGAAAATGCGGACCTGGAAATCTATTTTGATACCATCAAACAAGGTTCCGGTTTTGCCGTATCGGGGGCGGGCAATAGCGCCGGTGGGTCGGTTACATTCGACACCGCACCGAGCAATGCGCAAATTGTAACCTTGGTGCGTCGCTTAGCCATTCAGCGTACCAGCGATTTTCAAGAATCTGGTGAATTTCGGTCCAAGGTGATCAATGATGAACTGGATTATTTGACCGCTTCGTTGCAACAGGTCGCTGACGATCAAAGCCGAACAGCCCAGATGCCGGTCACGAATACGGCAACGTTGAATATGAACTTGCCCACCCCGATGGAAAATACCGCGCTGTGCTGGAACAATACCGCTGATGGTTTCATGAATGGGCCAAGTGTGAATGAAATTTCGTCTGCGCAAACTTACGCCACCAGCGCCGGTGCATCTGCGGCATCTGCCGCAACTTCGCAAGCAGATGCCGCAACCAGTGCTGAGAAACTTTCCGGCACCAGCACAACGTCGCTCGACATCGCCATAGGCTCAAAGGCATACACCACACAATCGGGCAAGTTTTTCGAGGCCGGGCGGTGGATTTTGATGACCTCAGATGCCGAGCCGAGCAATTACATGCAAGGCCAGGTGACCAACTACAGCGGAACGGATTTGACGCTCAATGTCACCAATATGGGCGGGGCAGGTACTTTTGCCGATTGGACCATCACTGTTTCCGGAACGTGTGGCCCAATAGGCTCAACAGGGTCCACCGGGCTGACAGGTGAGGATGGTTTTGCAGCGGGAAGCCCATTTTCCAATAACGGCACGGGGGCATCAATCACGTTGGATGGCAATGCTGACGCGGTCATCGAGCACACCATGAATGCCACCACCACCATCGGCGTGGCCAATCTTATTGTGGCCAAGCAATACGATTTCACGGTGGTGCTCAAACAAGATGCAACAGGCGGCCGCGCTGTAAACCTGCCCACCGGTTCAACGTGGCCGTATGGCGAGGTGCCGACATTCCCCTCGACGGCGAACGCTTGGTGCAAGTTTGTTTTGACAACCCGTGACCAGGGCGTCTCCTGGGAAGCCTCTTGGATAGGAGCCGACTATGCCTAATCCAGGACGTATTGCGCAATACACAGGACGGCCGGTGCGCCTAAAAGCAGCCGGGATGGTGACGGCGATAGTTGGCGTGGGTGACGACCAACTCTTCCCCCCAGGCTTGCAGGCGGTTGATCCGCGTAAATCATACGGTGGTTTTACGATCAAGCTTTGGGGCGCTGGGGGAGGTGAAGGCCATACAGGCCTAGCAGGAACGCCGGGTTGCGGCGCATCTCTTTATGGAACCCTGAAAGCTGGCAGTCTCTCATTCAAGGTGGGCGACACAGGCGCACCCGGCGCACAAGGATTGTATGGCTCTGGTAAGGGTGGTTTGTGTTCGGCGCCGACGAACTACGGCTCTGGTGGTGGTGGCTCTGGCGTGTACCTAAGTGACGGCACACTTTTCGGCGTAGCTGGCGGTGGTGGTGGCAGTGCCGGAGTGAACGGCACATTTTACGGTCAAGGTGGTGACGCGGGTGCACTTGCCGATGGTTCCGGTAAAGGGGGGCATGGGACATACACAGGTCAAGGCACTACATGGGGCGTAGATGGTAGCGCGTCGGGTGGTGGTGCTGGCGGAAATGATTGGGGTAGTGGCGTTGCCCAATACCTCGGCGGTCCAGGCGGCGGCGGCGGGAGTGATGGTTCGGGAGGTGGCGGCGGGGCACTTTGCGCCGTGCCCTATGGCGGA
>JAESUA010000335.1 GCA_016763255.1 Magnetovibrio sp.
CCAAGTGTGGCTCATCTCATATTTTTTCAGCCACACGCTACACGCAGGCCACGCGAGGCCAAGGGTAGCGAGGCTCACAACATAACTGGCCAAGCCCATCAACCCGTATCTCAATGCCGAACCGGTCTGGTTGCCATAAATGCCGCGCCAGTGGGTGCGGGTCAAACGATAACGCCGGGCGCGATAAAATGCCGCACCGAACAAAAATATAATCAAGATCATTTGCACACCGCCAACAATCGATTGAGCCTCATGGTCATCCACCAAATAGGCGTTGAGGGCGGCGATACCGCCAAACAGCGGCAACAAAATCAGGGCAAAAACGAAGATAAATCCCAAAAACAGCTCTTTGCCGGTGCCGGTGTATTCCAGGCGATCGCCCATGATTTCCACATGGTTCCAAAGATAGCGCCGGAGTCTGGTTTTGGCCCAAAAGCGATAAATGCCCAGGGTCAAAATCGTCAGGGCCAAATTCGTCAGCACGATCTTAAACAATGGCCCAAGCCGGGTGTGATTCTTGATCAGGCTGCGCGTTTGCGGCACCGGGCTGCGTGGCAGTGCTGTTGAATTTTCAACAGATGTGGGCGCATTTGGCCCCTCAATATGGTCGCTCATCTTTCCCCCTCAAACACTTAAACATTAACCAATGATTGCACACTAGCAAATCAGCTCCCCCCCTTGAAAGACATCTGGCGTCGTCCCCACATGTTGTCTTGTCATTTCCCCCCTCAGCGCTTACCACCGAAGATCACTTTATATACGGAACAATTCATCATGAGCGTCGAACTTTCACACCACGATACCGTCCACGGCTCCCCCATATTGATTTTGCACGGGCTATTTGGCTCCAGGCGCAATTGGGGCGCGATTGCCAAGCAGCTCAGCACGCAGCACCGCGTCATCAGCGTGGATCTGCGCAATCATGGCCTGTCGCCCTGGATCGACGGCATGGCCTATTGCGATATGGCCCAAGACGTCGCCGCTCTGATCGAACGCTTGGAGCTGGGCCCGTGCACCATGATCGGTCATTCTATGGGCGGTAAGACGGCGATGATGCTGGCGCTGAGCAGGCCTGAATTGATCCGCCGTTTGGTGGTGGTCGACATCGCCCCGGTGGAACGTGAAACCGGATTTAGCACCTACATCGACGCCATGGCTGAAGTGCCTCTGTGCGCCTGTGAAAGCCGATCAGACGTCGAAGAGCATCTCATCGATGCGGTGCCCGACAAAATGGTACGGACCTTTTTGACGCAAAACCTAATGCGCGACGATCAAGGTTTTCGCTGGCGCATCAACCTCAGCGCGCTTTCAGACGGCATGGATGAGATCGCCGATTTCATCGAACCAACCCCCTGCCCCAGCTTTCAGGGCCCAACCCTTTTCATCGCCGGTGCAACCTCGGACTACATCCAACCCCATCACATGGCAGACATCACCCGCCTGTTTCCCAAGGCCAACGTCACCCACATCGAAGGCGCAGGCCACTGGCTCCACGCCGAAGCACCGGAAGCGTTTTTAAAAGAAGTCACGGCGTTTCTCAACCAGATAATTAAAAAAAACAACCCTCCTTAAATTAAATATCAGCAATCACCATTTGGCATACCAATGCACAACCTATGGAGAATACGACGATATTGACCGCACCTATGGATGCGTGCAAGGCTAGCCGCGCTGCGGTTAGGACGCAAGTGGGCTGTCCTGCACTGAAGCTGTCGTTGAACGCAGCAACGCATGTCATTTGATTTAACCGGAGTGGACCGACCATGTACGATTCAGATAAAAATTTTATTGCCCCTTATCGTGTAGGCGCATGGCTGCCTTCAGATCAGAATTTTCTCGATGACTGGCTGAAAAAATTAATCGCCGAGGCGGAAAAGCTGGCGGAAGAGGCTTTTCATCCCGTAATAAAGAATTTCCAGAAGTTCATTGAGAACGATGCCACTGCGTACATGCTGTTTACGCAAATGTTCGACCAAGTGCCCCGCAGTGCGCCGTACAACAAGAGTCCGACCGGCAAGCCCCAGGTCAGGAATTACATGCAAATGTTATTCTTGTTCAACTACATTATGACACAGGCGCCAAAGTACAACGATACAGGATTGGTCGGTTTCCCAATCAACGCCATTCTTGACTGGTCCATGGCGACCGAGGGTGGTTTTGCAGCCTTCCTCAATGAGGATATCAATGCGCAATTCAAGTTGATGCTCAACGAGTGGGCTGTGTACCTGTCATCCGCTGAATCATGTGATGTACTCAACAGCTCTCCCGGTGGCTGGTTTAGCCCGGCAGCATTGAGTCAGATGCCGAACTTTGTAGAAGACTTTAAATGTGACCCAAAACTGCCTCATTACGGTTTCACCTCCTGGGATGATTTTTTCACCCGAGAATTTAGAGACGGTGTACGCCCGATAGCCGACCCCCATGACGATAATATCATCGTAAACGCGTGTGAGTCGGCACCTTATAAAATTGCCCGTGATGTTAAAACACGGGACACATTCTGGATAAAGGGACAGCCTTATTCATTGCAGCATATGCTGGATAACGATGAATATGTGCCCCATTTTGAAAATGGAACTGTTTATCAAGCATTTCTGAGTGCCCTAAAATACCACCGCTGGCACAGCCCTGTTGCAGGCCGTGTCGTCAAAACCAAAATAATCGATGGTACCTATTATTCTGAAACTCCTTATGAAGGAGTGGACGATGCGGGCCCCAATGAATCTCAGGGATATATTACGGAAGTTGCGACCCGTGCGATCATATATATTCAGGCCGACAACCCAGCCATTGGCCTAATGTGTTTCATGGCGATCGGGATGGCGGAAGTATCAACCTGCGACATTCGAGTCTATGAAGGCCAGCGTATTACCAAGGGCCAACAACTGGGCATGTTTCATTTTGGCGGCTCAACACATTGCTTGATATTCGCGCATGATGTGAAGCTTAAATTTGACCTTCATGGTGAGACCCCCAGCTTGGAGGCTAATAGCATTCCGATTAATTCCCGAATTGCGACAGTTATAGGCGACTAGAGTTTCTGGGGATACAATGTGACGGCGGAATCTGTGAAGGTTCCGCCGTTTACGCGCTACCACGCCAACCTAACTACAACTTTTCGCCGCAGCCAGATCCGCGGCGAGGATTGAGTCCGTCGGGATTTGCAAGAACGGGTAGATTTTGTTGGCGGCGTTGTAGATGGAGCTGAGCTGGAAGCGGTGGTTATCTGGGCCCAACTCTAAGGTTTGCGGCACCGATTTGGAGAGGTTGGCGGTGAGGTAATAGGCATCGTTCGTCGCCCGATATTGGTAATAATTGGGCGCCGTGCGCGCGGTGGTTTGGGGATCTGTCAAACGCACCACCAGGCCTGCACCCAAGACGCGTTCCAGCTCGTCATAAAACGCATCTTTGTCCAAGATGATCATGGGCTCTTCGGATGCGCTTTGACGCTCAGTTGCGATCAAATCTCGAGATGCCAGCAGCGCTTGGGTGACTTTGTCATCGCTGGCTTGGAACGGATAACGCCCGGCCTTTTCTTCATAGTCTTCGATCATTTGGGCGATGGTGAACAGGTCCGCTTGGCGTGTGGCATCATTGCATTGTTGAGCGTTGCGCTCATTCCACTGATAAACCGCCCCACCACCGGTGACAGCCATAATCGAAATGGCAACACCGTACACAAACCAACGCTTCATGATTATTCTTCCCCATGAGATAAAACCGTACTGCTGTCCAACAGACACCGTGATGCGATCATCGTCCTTGATCTTGGTCTAATTGAGGCAACACTTTTTATACTTTTGACCCGATCCACAGGGGCATGGATCATTGCGGCCGATCTTCAGCTCGGTATCATCCAACGACATCGGTAATGCAGTGCCTTGGGCCCGTTTGGCATCAAACAGAAGTTGCACGGCTTGGGGGATCAGGTCGGGGGCGATGGAAATCAGCTGTTCATCGGTATCCATCGGTTCAAGTTCGTCTTCGGGCATGCTGCCCAGCTCGCACATACGCATCATCATAAAGATGGCTTGTTGAACGTCTTCGCTCTGGGTTTCGCCGAACATGTGCCAGGTATCTTGATGCAGGGACATGGCCCGCAAAAAACCACCGGTCCAAACCGGCCAGACAACGTTTTCTTGCGCGTCCACATCATAAACCGGGTGATAACCGCCACCTTGATCCAACATAGAAATGATCGCGGTGTAGCGCGCCATCACCAGTCCGTTGACCGCATCGACCTTTTCGATGCTATCAAGCGACAGGCCGCCTTTGCCCCACACTTGCCCCATCCATTCACGGGGCAAAACGGAAGCCGGACAGACAATCATGCCCGCCAAATAGCCGTCCAACTCGCTTAAACTCATCGCATCGTCATTGACCGCGTCACTGCCGAGAAAACCATCCAGCAGTTCCAGATAGTTGGAAAGTCCGTTGTCCATAAAGTCCCCGTTAATTTATTCTGGTTAGGCCGCCCACTCTGCCACATCTTCACCGTTGATGGTAAGGCCTTGTGATCCAGCAGATACGCTCACCGTATCACCGTCTTTGAGCTTTCCTTCTAAAATCAAGCCAGCCAGCGGGTTTTGCAGCGCGCGTTGGATTGTCCGCTTCAAGGGTCGTGCGCCATAAATTGGGTCATAGCCGTTGTCGGCCAGCCAAGCGCGTGCTGCGCCATCCAGATCGAGGCTGATTTGTTTATCATCCAGCAAGGCAAACAGGCGTTCCAATTGGATCTCGACAATGGCGTCCATGTGATCGCGAAACAGCCGGTGAAACAAGATCACTTCATCCAGACGGTTGAGAAATTCTGGTCGAAATGCGGCGCGCACAACTTCCATCACCGGCTCGCGCATCTGTACACTGTCGTGCCCGTCTTGCTGATTGGC
>JAESUA010000336.1 GCA_016763255.1 Magnetovibrio sp.
CGCTGGCCAAGCGCTTCAATATGCCCGAAGGCACACCGCTGCCGCGAAGCATCGTCGAGTACTATTACAAGTCCGACGAGTTGGACGATCCAATGATTTCGGAAGAGCACATCACCGCATTCGGTTGGGCGACGCCGCAAGATTTGGACGAAATCATGTCCATGTCTTTGCGCATCAACGATTTCCTCAGCGGCTTGTTCCTCGGCGTCGGCATTCGTCTGGTGGATTTCAAACTGGAATTTGGTCGGGTGTGGGAAGAAGAAGAGATGCACCTGATCTTGGCCGATGAAATCAGCCCCGACAATTGCCGTTTGTGGGACGTCAAGACCAACGAAAAGATGGATAAAGACCGTTTTCGCCGTGACCTTGGTAAAGTCGAAGAGGCTTATCAAGAAGTCGCCCGGCGTCTCGGCATCCTGCCCGAATCCGGTCCCGGCGATCTGCCCGGCACCGATACAATGCAATAAATGAGATCAACTCAGGCCGGACCCAGAAAAATCGGGGTCCGGCCTGAGCCATTAATAAGAGACATTCAAGCGAGAGCCCCCATGAAAGCCAAAGTTCACGTCACCTTGAAAAACGGCGTCCTTGATCCCCAGGGTAAAGCCATCGAACACACCCTCGCCTCGTTGGGCTTTGGCGGCGTCAATGAAGCGCGCCAAGGCAAGTTCATCGAACTGGAATTGGCCGAGACGGACGCCGACAAAGCCCGTGCCCAGGTGGACGAGATGTGCAAAAAGCTGCTCGCCAACACGGTTATCGAGAATTACACCATCGACATCGAGGGCTAAACCAGCCACCACTAATTTAGTTGTGCAACACTAGTGCTACCCTTTATTGTTTGTCTTGGAAGATAAACAGAGGGGGAATGTGATGCATACGCACGCTTTTCATTTATTTAGAATTCAAATTTTTCAACCGCAACCAAGTTTGATTGAGGAATTCCCTCATTCTGAACTTGGCATTGCGGAAATTATTAAGGCTTCTCCACATAGGAAACTTAAAACTAGATCATATTACATCAAGGATGCAGACCTTGTGGAAAGTGATACCTATTTTTTTACTTTGTTAGATCAAAAACTCTCAAATACCACGACGACAACTTACAAGAGATAGTTCTTGAAGATCACCCATATATTCATGTATTCATAAACAAAAAAATTGGCGTTTGCGCTATAGAAGTCAAGACAGATTTCTCTAAATCTAGATTAGTGTCTGCAGATTTACTTTCTAAATTATTTTTAACTTCAGATTTTGCTTTAAAACATCAAGCATCCATTAACATCACTCCGATTCGCGACCCCGAAGACTTAATTTCGTACATTCGGAAATCATCCTATGTGCGAAATTTCTTTTTTGAAGTTCGCCGACCAAATGCTTCCGATGCTGCTGATTTTTCTCATTCGATAAAAAAGATAACTCAGTCATCAAATTCACAAAAAGGAAGAGCTCAATTCAATGGGTTAGACACTGATAAAGAAATAACTGAGGACTTAGTCAGAAGCTCTGCTTCAACGGGTGACGATGCCGGAGCTATACTAAAAATGCCCGGAAAGAAGAAGCTTGTCCGAAAATCTTTAGGAAAAAACTATATTCATTTTGAATGGGTTGGTGAGCTGAATAATTTGAAGCAACAAATTTCGATAAAACTAAAAGAAGTTTATTATGCGCTACGACAAAAACAATAATAAATCGGATAATGACGATGAAGATAAACCCTGGCACCCGTTTTGGGGCTGGCTGCTGAATGGCAGCGGAGCAAAGCCAGGGTATTGCAGGCTTAAATCTAAATGGTTGTATCTAGATGTTTTCATCGCTTTTTTTCTAGCATTTTTCGTTAAATCGCTAGCATCGAGTATTGCAACTGGGGTTTTGATTCCATTATCAGGAATCTTCATTGCTATGATAACAGCCTCAATGTCTAATACAAACGCTCACATATCTTCACATGAATTTGAAAAATTATATAAAAATAATGACGGCGGAATGGATGAGTATATTTACCCATACATACTGTCTTCATTATGTTTCTTGAGTTCTATTGTGGTTTGGAGCATCGCCGCAACAACATTACTTGATGGAATATCAAGATATATAATTTTTTTGGGGTTCTTTCTGACAAGTCTGTCTGTTCGCGTTTCTTGGAAAAGCCTCTTAGGTAGCGCGTATATGGCATTTGCAATCCATGAGATACGCGAGCATCAAACATCTCAAGATCAGAACAAGAATCAATGATGATCTCACTTGCAACACTAGCTTTTCTGCCGAAGGCATATTAAAAAGCATCATCTGTTTTTGACACTTTAAGGTGCTTATTGTGAAAGCCTGCGTCATCGTATTTCCCGCTTCCAACTGCGACCGCGATATGAAGGTTGCCTTGGAAGCCTCCATCGGCTCCCCCGTGGATATGGTCTGGCACCGTGAAACCGATCTTTCCGGTTACGATCTGGTCACCATTCCGGGCGGCTTTTCTTATGGCGACTATCTGCGCTGCGGTGCCATGGCGGCGCGTTCGCCGATCATGGCCGAAGTGATCAAGCACGCCAACAATGGCGGCAAGGTGCTGGGCATCTGCAACGGTTTCCAGGTTTTGTGCGAAAGCGGCCTGTTGCCCGGTGTGTTGATGCGCAACGCCAATTTGAAATTCATCTGCAAGGATGTTGAGCTGAAGATCGAACGCGGTGACACCGCCTTCACCTCAGCTTATCAGACGGGCGAGGTGGTCACCTATCCGGTGGCGCATCACGATGGCAATTATTTCACCGATGCAGAAACCCTCAAATCCATTGAGGGCAATGGTCAGGTGGCGTTTCGCTATGTCGACAACCCCAACGGATCGGTCAACGACATCGCCGGCCTGCTGAACGAAGCCGGTAACGTGCTGGGCATGATGCCCCACCCCGAACGTCTGGTGGACCCGATGCTGGGCGGCATCGACGGCAAACCGATGTTCGACGGCCTCATCAAATCCATTGCGGCGTAAGGGAAAAATTTAAACATGTCTGAAATCACTCC
>JAESUA010000024.1 GCA_016763255.1 Magnetovibrio sp.
CACACACCGTCATGACCGGACATAATCCGGTCATCCACGCCTTCCCCACACCACCGAGCAAAGACATGGATACGCGGGTCAAGCCCGCGCAAGACGGCCCGTATATGCATCAACGGCACACACGGGTGCGGGGCAATTAACCTGGGTTAAGTGGAGCGTGGGATACTCCCAATAGTATCGTGTCATTGCGAGGGCCGCAGGCCCGTGGCAATCCAGGAGCGTCACGGCGCGTGGCCCTGGATGGCGTCGTCGCACCGCTCCTCGCCACGACAACCCAGAGCCAAGCCCGCGCAAAATAATATAAAATAATTGTCATGACCGGACGTGATCCGGTCATCCACGTCTTCCCCACGCCACCACCGAGCAAAAGACGTGGATACGCGGGTCTAGCCCGCGCATGACAGAGTGAAATTCAACATGTCCGGTTGTTGCCCCACTATGCTGTAACCTTTAAGGCATGGAAAACTACGACAGGGAAGAACCATGAAAAAGAAAGATGACGCATACATCGGGCTCATAAAATTCATCAAAACGGAGACGGAACAAACCGGCCTTATTGATTTTTCTAAGGCTAAAAAATTTATGACGACGCAATATCAAGGTTTTAATGAGCATGCTGCAGAGGAAATGCTCCGCCAAATAACCTTACGCGCATCCCAAACAGGTGGTGGATCCATGTATGTGCTTTCCTCCCAAGCATACTTCCACCTTCTAGAATATGAAGAATTGGAGCAAGCTCGCTCCTCATCGAAAACAGCCTTGTGGTTCGCAACTGCCGCACTGGCTGTCTCGATCACCGTCGGTGCAGTTTCGATTACTTTGCAACTACTTCAAAATTCTACACCACCGAACGTGATCATTGACGCCTCACAAGTCGAACAAATCAAAGGATTAGTCCGTGACAAAGTGGGGATCGATCACGAGGAATAAACGCCCCCTCAGCCCGCCTTATTCTCCTTCACCCACTTGCCCATCATCTGCGCAATATGCCCCGCCGTCTCGGTGTCCAGTTCCAGATCCGTAAAACGTTTGCCTTCTTTGATGCGGATGCGCAGCATTTTGAAGCCACCTTCGTATTCGATGTCTGAAATCGTCAGCTCTTTGCTCCACGGCGCTTGGATGACTTCCATGTCGGTGATGGATTTGTGGTCGGGCATGTTTGGGCTTCCTCTTTATATATATGTCTAAGTGAGCGAGCGGTGGCTTAGGTGATGCGGTCGTAATAGCGCGCGCGCAGCATCATGCGTTGAAGGTCGTCCCCGGCACCATCGGCGAATTTGGTGCGGGTGTGCAAGACGTTGTTGCAGATCAGGCCTTGGCCCGGCTGCAGGCGATGGCGAAAGATGTAGGGTGCGCTGAGGCCGCCGGGACCGTCGTCACGCATAATGTCTTGCATAATCGCCACGCCGCGTCCGGTGGCTTCATCTTCGGCCCATTGAATGGAGCGTTTCCTGGCGGTGTAGCGCATGTGCAGGGTGGCATCAGATCGATTGAGCGAAAACACCGGGCCTGTGACATCGCCACGACAAACATCATCATCCATGTCATTGCCGGGAATGGTCATCGCTGCGGGGGCGCAAAACGCCGCCAGGGATTCGGGGTCGCGTTCGCGCATCAACAAATAGGCCATCTCAATATCAAACAGCGCATTTTCCCCGCCCCCGTCTGCTTGCGGGCCCCCAGCTTGGCGCACACAATGCAGGATCATGGCGCGAATGCGCCGGGCGGCGGTATTGTAATAGCCATCGGTGTGCCAGTTGATCGGCCGGTTGGTGTAGGGAATGTACATCTTGCGCCCTTGTTCGAGCGCGCGGGTTCCGGCGGCCACGTGCAACGGCGTGATGGCATCTTCGTCGGCGTAAGGATTGTGGTCCAGGCGCTCTAAGCCAAAACAACGCCCCAACGCGCACACCTGATCTTTGGATTGTTCCACATCCGCCAATGCCGGGCCGACATAGATCGCCATACCAGCGCGGCTGACCCGGTCACGAATCGCTTGGCATTCGACCTCGGTTGGGTGCGCTGTATTTTTAAGTTCGACCACCAATTCATCCCCGGATTGAGGGAATCGTTCAAGCTTGGCATCGCGCCAGCGTGCATAGGCATCGTTTTGATCCAAGCCGAACGGCCCAATCGCGCCATCACCAAGGGATAGGGACAAGGCTTCGCGCTTAAATGATTCTTTTTGACCGGATTCCAGGCGCACGTCATTCATAGGCCATTCCTAGGATAAATTTACATTTTCTAATGTTACCAACTTACTACACCCAAGCTTTGGTTGATTACATATTACAGGGACATACGCGTAAGGTATTGTTTACAAAGCATATTTAATAATTGGTGCATTGCAGCACATTTCATGTTGGACATATTAGAGTGACGTAATATAAAATCCAGGCAAAATAACAACGAGACGCGTGGCAACACGCCCACGAACTTACAGAAAAAATTCTGAAGATCGTGGATAACAAAATAACAGGCGCTGGCTGGAACGGGGACTATTCCCCAATGGGATTTTCGTAACAGACACGTCCTGGTGTGTCCTTTTGGACATGCTGTTTTTCAGGTCGGGAAACCGGTTTGGAAAACGGGGGGACCTTATAAAGCTTCTGGTGGTTCAGGAGCGGGGACCCTTTTTGTGTCCTTTTGGATCGAACGAACTCTGCGGAGGAATGAAGAAAAATGGCGACCAATAAACCGAAGACTCCTCTTCTTGATCAGCTCGAAGACGGCCCATGGCCGAGCTTCGTAACCGGCCTAAAGCGCCTGGCTGACGATGAGGGCAAAAAGTATGCCCCTATTATGAAGAGCCTGCTCGGCCAGCTCGAGCACTCCTATGAAACCCGCAAGGGCTACTGGAAAGGCGGCACTGTTGGTGTGCGCGGCTATGGCGCCGGCGTGATCCCGCGCTTCTCGGAAGTTCCTGACAAGTTTCCCGAGAGCAAAGAATTCCACACCCTGCGCTTGATGCCCCCTGCCGGCCTGCACTATGACACCGGCACCCTGCGCAAAATGTGTGACATCTGGGAAGAATTTGGTTCCGGCTTGATCGCGTTGCACGGCCAGTCTGGCGACATCATGATGCAGGGTTGCTCGACCGAAAATGTCCAGCCCGCTTTTGATGCCTTCAACGAAATGGGCCTCGATCTTGGTGGTGCGGGCGCTGGCGTGCGTACCTCCATGAGCTGCGTCGGCTCTGCACGTTGCGAGCATTCTTGCTACGATGAAGCCAAGGCCCTGCGTATGGTCATCAACAACATGATGGACGATATGCATCGCCCGTCCCTGCCCTACAAATTCAAAGCCAAGTTCTCCGGCTGCGCCAACGATTGCGTCAACGCTTCGCACCGTTCAGATTTCGCCGTTCTCGGCACCTGGGCAGACGACATCAAGGTCGATCAGGACGAAATCAAGGTTAAGGTTGGCGAGCTGGGCCGCAAGGCCTTCAATGACCAAGTGGTCAACATGTGCCCGACCCGTGCTTTGTCACTCAACGACGACGATACCTTGGAAATCGACAACGAAAGCTGCGTGAAGTGCATGCACTGCATCAACGTATGCACCAAGGCTCTGTCGGTTGGCGACGAAAAGGGTGTGACCATCCTCATCGGTGGCAAGCGCACCCTGAAAATCGGTGACCTGATGGGCACCGTGATGGTTCCGTTCCACAAAATGGAAGACGAAGACGATTACGAATGGCTGGTTGAGCTGTCCGAAAACGTTCTCGACTTCTTCGCCGAAAACGCTCTTGAACACGAACGTACCGGCGAAATGATTGAACGCATCGGCCTCGTCAACTTCCTCGAAGGCGTTGATGTGGATGTTGATCCGAACATGATCGCACATCCGCGCACCAGCTCATACGTCCGCATGGACGGCTGGGACGAAGAAGTCGAAAAGTGGAACGCTCGCAAGGGCATCTCTGCCGCCGAATAAGTTTGGCAACTCGCTGATTTTAAATGAAAACATCCGCCGGGCTTTCCACCCGAAAGCCTGGCGGAAGTTGAAATACACGATAAGTTTGGAGAGAGAACATGAGTGAGGCGCAAGAAGCACCGCGTATGCCGGATGAGTGCGGCGTCCCGGATCCGATGCTGTTTATGCATCCGGCTCTGAAGAGGAACTATGGCAACTGGGCTTGGCACGACCGCCCCCAAGTTGGCGTTCTTCACCACGTCACCAAAGATGGCAACGAAGTTTGGACCATCAAAGCTGGTACACAGCGTCAGATGGACGTTTACACCATCCGTAAGCTGTGTGACATCGCAGACGAAATGGCCGGTGGCCACGTTCGTTTCACCACCCGCTCAAACATCGAGTACATGGTCGAATCTGAGGCTGAAGTTCAGCCGCTGATCGACCGTCTGGAAAGCGAAGGCTTCCCCGTTGGTGGTACCGGCAACTCGGTTTCGATGATTTCCCACACCCAGGGCTGGCTGCATTGCGACATTCCGGGCACCGATGCCTCGGGCGTTGTGAAGTCTTTGATGGATGAGCTGTATCATGAGTTCAAACACGAAGAGATGCCGAACCGCGTGAAGATCACCACCTCGTGCTGCCAGATTAACTGTGGCGGCCAGGGTGACATCGCGATCAACATCCAGCACACCAAGCCGCC
>JAESUA010000337.1 GCA_016763255.1 Magnetovibrio sp.
AACGGCGTGATGCCGGCCACCACACCCAACGCCTGGCGCGTCGAATGGGTATCGACACCGCGCGCCACCTGCTCTGAAAACTCACCTTTCAAAAGATGCGGCATGCCACAGACAAATTCGATCACCTCGATGCCACGGGCGATTTCACCCTTGGCATCGGGAATGGTTTTGCCGTGCTCAGAGGACAAAAGTTCCGCCAGCTCGTCGATGTTTTGGTTCAACAAATCACGAAACCTGAACATCACCTGGGCGCGTTTGGCGACCGGAGTAACCGACCAGGTTTCAAACGCCGCCTGGGCAATTTCTACCACCTCATCGACATCGGCTTTATTGGCCAGCAACACTTCGCCACTGACTTCGCCGGTGGCTGGATTGTGGATATCGACCTTGCGTTTGCTGGAACCAGACCAAGCGGTACCGTTCACAAAATGAGTTTGTGTTTTCATCTTCTAGATCCTTGTGCTTCGTTTAGCGTGCGCGTTTACGCACGTTGCATGCGGCTAACCGCCATGCACCCCAATCAGGGCATAGTCTTAGCCATGGTCTTCAAGGCCCCGTAAGCGTTCGGAGCGTCGTCTCAAAAATTCTAGGGTGATCAAGAACGCCACCGACACCAAAATCAGCAACGTCGCCACCGCTAAGATGGTCGGGTTGATCTGTTCGCGCAGGCCGGAGAACATCTGCCTGGGGATGGTGCGTTGTCCCGGACCGGCCAGGAACAAAACCACCACCACTTCATCAAAGGACGTCACAAAAGCGAACATCGCGCCGGAAATAACCCCCGGACGGATCAGCGGCATCACCACGTCGAAAAATGTTTTCAGCGGTGACGCGCCCATGCTCAAACCGGCGTGATAGAGCGAGCGATCAAAGCCGCTGAGGGTCGCGGTCACGGTGATGATGACAAACGGCACCCCCAGGGCAGCGTGGGCAATGACCAGTCCGACAAAACTGCCGGCCAAACCAAATTTGGTGAAAAAGAAAAACATCCCCGCGGCAACGATGATCGACGGCACGATCATCGGCGACAGCATCAACGCCATGATCACCCGCTTATAAGGCATGTACTGGCTCGACAGGCCGACGGCGGCCAGGGTGCCCAGAACGGTGGCCACGATGGTGGCGAAAAAGCCGATGATAAAGCTGTTCTTGATCGCCAGCATCCAATTCGGATTGGTCACGACGGCATCATACCAGCGGGTCGAATAGGCCGCCGGATCGAGCGTCACCATGCCCCTGGTAAAGGTGAAATAAGGTTCCGCATTGAACGACAACGGGATGATCACCACGATCGGCACGATCAGGAAAAACAAAACCAGCCAAGCGGTATATTTCAGCGCGTAAACGCCCAGCTTGTGCCAAATGGTGTAATAGGCGGGAAATTTTTGCATCGTTTTTTCCTTCACCCCAACTTGATGTTGTCGGTGCCGACAAGGTGGTCATAAACCCAATACAGGGTGAGGATCAAAATCAGCAACATCGAACCCAGCGCCGCCGCCAAGCCCCAGTTGTTGGACTGCTGCATATGGAACGCAATGATGTTGGAAATCATTTGTCCATCGGTGCCGCCCACCAGTGCCGGGGTGATGTAATAACCAACCGAAATGATGAACACCAGCAACGCCCCGGCGGACAAGCCGGGCATGGTGTTGGGCAGATATATCTTGATAAACGCCGGGATCGGCCGTGCCCCCATGGACATGGCGGCCCGCATCAAGGTCGGATCGATACCCTTCATCACGCTGTACAGCGGCAAAATCATGAACGGCAACAAAATATGCGTCATCGCGATGATGGTCGAAAATTCGGTGTAGAGCATGTCCAAAGGTTCCGATGTTATCCCCACACCGGTCAGGAACGAATTAACCACACCGTTGGTTTGCAGCAAGGCAATCCACGCCGTGGTGCGCACCAGCAACGAGGTCCAAAACGGCAACAAAACAAAAATCATTAACAGGTTGGCGGTTTTTGACGGCGCGTTGGCCAAATAATACGCCAGCGGATAACCCAGGATCAGACACATCAAGGTGATGATCAGCGCCATGCGCAAGGTCTTGGTATACAGCTTGATATAGATCTGCGTGGCTTCACGAATTTGCAACTCACCCTCAAAGGTACGCTCCAAATCCAGGGCGGTCAGATAAAAACCGTCGGTATAAGTGTCGCCGGATTTTTGCACCGCCCGCCACATCAACGGATCGGCCCAAGCTTTATTGGCCGCCAGCAGCAATGTGGCACCGTTTTGTGCCAGATCGGCATCGTCTGTGCGACGTAACTTACGCGCCGACGATTTCACCACGCTTGATGCGCCCGGCTTGTTGCGATTGATTTCCGCCGCCAACTTGCCGGAGGTGCGATCAGCCGCCAGACGTTTCAGATCGATCGCCATATTGGTCAGCACCGCATCATCGGGCTGGCCTTGACCATCCCACGTCGCCAGGCTTTGCAGCGTATTGGGGATCAGTTGCGCCACCACCGGACTGTAAAAACCGCGGTGCAGCATGGTTGCGATGGGCGCAACAAACGAAAAGAAAAGAAACAACAACAACGGTACCACCAAGGCAAAGGCGACCATCTTGTGACGCCGCACTTCACGGTGCGCGAGGCGAATTTCCGCCTTCGTCAACACGTCGCTGGTGCCGCGTTCTAAGGCCACAGGGGCAATGGTGGGGGTGTCGTTCATGATTTTGTCTTTTGTAAATTTCAAGGATGGCTCATTTGGTGGTGGGAAACGCGCAGCGTCCCCCACCACCAAATGATGCTGAACTTACTTCAACATCCACTCGTTAAATTTCTCACCGAGGGACTCGCCATAATCGGCCCAGAAAATACCGTCGGCTTTGAGGCCTTCATCCAGGTGCGAGGTCGGAAGATCCGGAATCACAGACGGATCGACAAGCACCATCGAGGATTTACGGGTCGGGCCATAGGCCACATCCGGCATCCCAGCAAGCGGCTTGGTGCCGGCGGCAAAAGAGATGAAATCATATGCCAGGTCTTTCTTTTTCGAACCCTTAACCACGGCCCAAACATCCAAGTCATAGACGTGTGCGTCCCAAACCATCTTGAACGGCTTGCCGTCCTTTTTGATGGCGTCAAAGATACGACCGTTGGCCGATTGACCCATCACCGCGCCACCATCGTTCAACAGCTGAGGAACCTGGGACCAGGAATCAAACCATACGATGTCGTCTTTGATGGTGTCGAGTTTGGCGAACGCGCGGGCCTGACCGGCTTCGGTGGCCAGCACTTCATAAACCTTGGCTACGGGCACGCCGTCGGCGATCAAAGCCCATTCCAGGTTGACCTGCGGACGCTTGCGCATAGCGCGCTTGCCGACGATCTTTTTGGTGTTGAAAAAATCACCGATCGAGTTCGGCTTGACCGAACCGATGGTTTTTTCGTTGTAGGCGTAAATGATCGTCCACACGATATTGCCGACGCCGCATTCATTGGCGATGGCCGCGGGGATGAAATCTTGCGCGCCCGGGGTGCCGTCGGCACCGGGTGCCAAAACACTGGCCGGGATGACTTCCAACAGGCCTTCGGAACAGGCGCGTTCGAGATCGATCACTTCGATATCGACCACATCCCACTGGATGTTGCCGGCTTCGACCTGGGCTTTGATCTCGGCGATGCCGCCGGAATAATCTTCAAACAAAATCTTCGTACCGGTTTTGGCCGTGTACGGATCAATCATATGCTTTTTTTGCGCGGCGCCATATGCACCGCCAAAAGAAACGACAGTCAGTTCTTCGGCCATGGCCGTCGATGCAAGCAGCGCTCCCAGCGCCGCACCCGCAATCATTGTTGTGGTTTTCATTATTTTTATAACCTCCCAATAGCTTCTGAAAATAAACCGCGCGATGGACGCGCGGGTCGAATTTAGGTCACCGCAAAAGCGAAACAATCTTTGCGGCGCGAAATCAAATGAGCCTCATCGCCTTCGCCAAACTTCGGCGCTTCATGGTCGTTGAGAACCTTAACGACAACTTCCGTTTTATCGGGCAGCTCGAAGAAGTAGCGAATGTAATCGCCGACATACAGCCGCGCTAAAAACTTAACCGTGATCTTGTTGGCAAAGGTGTGCTCGCTGGGCAGGATGAACATTTTTTCCGGCCGTATGGAAACACGGCACTTGGTGCCGATGACGTCACAATCTGAATGCATCGCGATGATCTCTTCACCGCCGGCAATTTCGATACGAACCATGCCCTCATCAAGGCCGACAATTTTGCCCGGAACAAAATTGTTCTCGCCGATAAAATCGGCCACAAACGCGTTGGCCGGTTGCTCATACAAAACTTCCGGGGCCGCACATTGCTGCACCACACCATCATTAAATACGGCGATGCGATCGGACATGGTCAGGGCTTCGGTTTGATCATGGGTCACATAGATGACGGTGAAGCCCAGTTTTTTATGCAACCGCATGATTTCCAGCTGCATCTGTTCACGCAGCTTTTTGTCCAACGCGCCCAGGGGCTCATCCATCAACACCAAACTGGGGCTGAAAATCAGCGCCCGGGCCAAGGCCACACGCTGACGCTGGCCACCCGACAGTTGTGCCGGCATACGCCCGGCAAAGTCTTCTAATTCGATGAGCTGAAGGAATTTCTCGACCTTTTGGGCGATGTCCGCCTTGGCCAATTTACGCACCTTCAGCGGATAGGCTAGGTTTTCGGCGATGCTCATGTGGGGGAACAGGGCATAGTTTTGAAACACCATGCCGATGTTGCGTTTGTATGGCGCCGTGCGGGTGATGGGGTGACCATCCAGCAAAATCTCGCCATGGGTGACGCTTTCAAAGCCCGCCATCATCATCAAGACCGTGGTTTTGCCAGAGCCCGACGGCCCCAGCAGGGTCAGAAATTCACCCTTGGCAACATCCAAACTAAAGTCTTTCACAACCATTGTTTTTTGGTCGTAACTCTTTTGAATATTAGCAAAGCGCAAAAAATCAAGCGCGCCATCCGTGCTCATTCAACACCCCTCCCTGGGTAATTTGATCGTATTGCTTTTATATTTTGACAACAATGCATGGAAATACAAACTTACGACAGGTACAGTTGCGTTCAACCGATTGGTACAGATAAAAATATCCACCTGGGACCAGTCTGGGACTATACGGGGTCTACATGGTTAATGATTGATTCGTTGCAATGGGAGAGTACGTATGAGCATCCTTTTTTCGCCGCTCGATAAGACCTCCTCCTCAAAAATCAACTTACGCGATCAATTATGCGCGCGCATATCGTACTACATTACCCAAGGTTTGCTAGAGCCCGGCATGCGATTGCCGTCCTGCCGCAAGGCTTCGCTGCAGTTGGGTATCTCGCGCAACACCGTGGTCAGCGCCTACCAAAACCTTATTTATGATGGAATGGTGGAATCACGCGAACGCTCCGGCTACTTCGTTCACCAAACCGCACGCGCCAACCCTTACCCCCAGCCGCAGAGTTCAGCAAAGCCGGGCAGTATAAAATACTTGTCTTTATTCGAGCGCTTGAGTCCCTCTGCAAGGCCTTCGATCTATGACACGGTTTTGCGCCCGACCGACTGGGCTAGCCAGCCCTATCCGTTTGTCTGCAATCAGATGGATGCGGCGCGTTTTCCCTTGGCCGATTGGCGAAAGTGCAGCTTTCAGGTCCTCAATCGCTCGCAAACGGCGGCGGTGACCAGCGATTACCTTTATGGCGATTGCGAAGAACTTGTGGCGCAAATCCGCAACCGCTTGCTGCCGCGTCGCGGGATTTATGCCAATGAAGATGAAATCCTCATCACCGCAGGAGCACAACAAGCGATTTACATCACCGCAATGTTGTTTGGCGGCCCTGATCGAAAAATAGCCTGCGAAGACCCCTGCTATCCGGATGCGCGCAATATCTTTCATTTATTTTTTGGTGGCATTGAGGCCATCGAGCTTGATAACCAAGGCTTGATCTGTGATGAGCGCCTATCGGGGTGCAATCTGGTCTATGTCACCCCCAATCACCAGTACCCCACCGCAGTCCGCATGTCGAAGGCGCGCCGGGCCGAACTTCACGCCCAGGCCGAACGCCACAACTTGATCATCATCGAAGACGATTATGATTGTGAAACGGATTTTGATCCCCTCAACGAGCCGGCGCTGAAATCCCACGCCCAATCCGATCATGTTATTTACATCGGCACCTTATCCAAAAGCCTCAGCCCCGGCCTGCGCCTTGGCTACGTCGTCGGCACCCCCGATTTCATCCGTGAAGCCCGGGCCATGCGCGGCATGATGATCCGCCATCCACCACCGATCATGCAATTGACCTCGGCCCAGTTCATTCGTCTGGGCCATCACGATGCGCTGATTTCTCGGCTGCAAGGCATTTACGAACGCCGCTGGTACACCGCTAACGCGGCCTTACATGAGCATTTCCCCGATGCCGACATCACCAGCGGCTGGGGTGGGACCAACTTTTTGGTGACGCTGCCCGACACGGTCGACCTCACCGGTTTTACCGAACGCGCGCTGCAAAGTGGCGTGGTGATCGACCACATCAAGCCCTGCTACATGCGCCCCGAAGAATCCCACAACAAATTTCGCCTCGGCGTGTCAGCCATCGGCACAAAAAAAATCACCGCCGGCATTGCCAAGCTCAGAGCCATTTACGATGATTTTATTGTCCAACCGTGAGACCTTAAGAGATACAAGGCCCCGATCAATTAAGCTTTAGTGCACTGCTTGTGGTTGGGACAGAATGTTCAGCGCCGGTGGCCGCCACCATAAATGTCTTGTGGCGAAACTGCGCTAGAATTGGACGATAACGATTGGGATTCATGCTGTTCAGAGACAAGACCGGAAAAACCGTAACGGAAAACGGACCTTGACCATCAACGATATCATTCCATGTGCGATCATAAATTGCGCCGATATTGGCGTCAAGTGCATGCCAAGTCCCGTTTAGATTGAATTCATTGAAGACATGACCATGTGTGGGCAAAATCACGACACGGTTATCTATGCCCGCACCGTTTAAGAGCAATTGAAGCAATAGGGCATAATCCGTGCAGCAGCCAATTTGTGAATCCATATAAAAGCGAATGCCAAGGTTTTTAATGCTACGTTGATTTGTTCCAAATTGCTCATTTTGAGCCGCACAGCCTCCCTCAACATTAAGATTTGAATTGCCAAAAGAAAAGAGATTGGCCACCGTGTTGAGATAAAAAATAGCCCTGAGCATCGACTCATCGGAAATATTCCAGGCCTCGCTTAAGGCCTTGCGGTGTACCAGATAATTGGCGTCCACGGCGGATCTGAATTCAGCATTGGTCTTCAATTGGCCGCGGCGGATGGCGTCATCATTGAAGATAGCGTCATAATTGACCGTCTGAAGGCGATTGACCTGAATGCGTTCTTGGGCCGGGCCCAGAGGAACGGTGTCAAGCCAAGTATTGGCTACTAACAGTAATGGCACACACAACACCAAAATCAATAAGCGCCAAAAACGACCTGGGCGGGTGAGCGTTAAAACATAGCCCGTGACGATTAACCCCACGCCGCCAAAGATGACATATGTTAACGCAGCGATTTTTTTGGGCCCCAAAACGGCGCCAGAACCGATCAGTTTAAGTGGGTCAAATCCTGTCTGTAGGCTGATATAATTGCTGACATACGTTACCGAAACAGCCCACAATACGGTCACTGCGACTGCAATAACGAAAACCGTATATTTATGTGTAGTCGATAAACTTGTCACTCACACGAACCTTTGTCTTGGCTGCCAAACCCTGTCACCCCTCGTTCCAGTATCCTTATAGCAGCGTATCATCAAGGTGAGTAGATCATCATATAGTCTCCTGAACAGATCTAACCTTTCAACAGGCCATCGTATTGATCACAAATGGCCTCAAATGCGTTTTCGACGCTGGTGCTTTGTTGGCATAACGGGGTGTCATAGCGGCAATTGATGCGCTTGCCTTGCTCGACGTTGATGCATGGTGAACATGAGATGGATTGGTGGAACACCAAATGCCCCTCACCTGCCGGGCCATAGAGCACCGGAGTTTCGGGGCCAAAAAAACCCACCACCGGCGTGCCGGTTGCCGCCGCC
>JAESUA010000338.1 GCA_016763255.1 Magnetovibrio sp.
ATCGTGCCGCGTGGTGGCAAGTCGTTGATTGAACGTGTGACCAACGAAAGCAAGGTTCCGCTGTTCAAACATCTCAAAGGCATCTGCCACACTTATGTGGATGGCGCCGCCGATATGGACAAGGCCCGCGCCGTGGTGCTGAACGCTAAAATGCGTCGCCCCGGCATTTGCGGGGCGACGGAAACCTTGCTGGTGGATCGCGCAGCGGGTGAAGGCGTGTTGAAAGATCTGGTTGGCGATCTGTTGAAGGCCGACTGTGAAGTGCGTGGCGATGCGAGCGCCCAGGCCGTCGATGGCCGGGTGCTGGCGGCATCCGATGAAGATTGGGACACCGAATATCTGGATGCCATCATATCGGTGAAAACCGTGGATGGCGTCGAAGGCGCGATGGCCCACATCGCCGAGCACAGCTCCGGCCATACAGAAGCCATCATCACCGAAGACGATCAGATCGCACAGACGTTCTTGAATACGGTCGACAGCGCCATCGTCATGCTCAACGCTTCGACCCAGTTTGCCGATGGCGGCGAATTTGGCATGGGCGCTGAAATCGGCATCTCCACCGATAAAATGCATGCCCGCGGCCCGGTCGGTGTGGAACAGTTGACCAGCTTCAAATATCAAGTCATCGGCACCGGCCAGACCAGGCCTTCTTGAAGATGACCAGCGAGGTGCGCAAAATTGGCCTGTTGGGGGGATCGTTCAATCCCGCCCATGAAGGCCATGTGCACATCTCGTGCGTGGCGCTGAAGCGCCTTGGCCTGGATGAATTGTGGTGGCTGGTCAGCCCACAAAACCCGCTGAAATCCGAAGCCGAAATGGCCCCGTTGGAGGCTCGGCTCGAAGGCGCAAAAACGGTGGCAGCTGCTGAAAGTCGAATTCACGTGACGGACATCGAAACCCAGCTTAAAACGCGTTATACGGTGGATACGGTGGCCGCACTAAAGGATCAATTTCCTGATCTGACGTTTGTTTGGATCATCGGCGCGGATAATCTGCGCCAAATGCACAAATGGAAGGGCTGGCGGGATATATTCCGCTGCGTTCCCATTGCGGTTTTCCCCCGTGCTCCTTATTCTTTAAGGGCCATGCGCGGGCGGGCTGCGAAGCGTTTTGAGAACGCGCGCATCTCAGCCGCACAGGCATCCCGGATCGTCCGGATGAAGCCGCCCGCATGGGTGTTTTTACGAGCACCCCTGCACGGCCAGTCCGCGACCCGGATTCGAGGTCTCGAAAAATGACTTTATGTCTTCCGTTAGGTGGATATTAAAGGTATTTGACGAGACTATATTGGAACAACTTGGAGGAACCAAACCATTCCCCAGTCTGTCAAAACACCGCCGAAGGGCACGAACTTGCTCGATGTGGTGGAACGCTCCTTAGATGGCGACAAGGCTCAAGATATTGTCGTTATCGATCTTTCCGGAAAAAGCTCAATCGCCGATCATCTGGTGATCGCCTCTGGTACGTCAAAACGTCATGTCGGCGCGATGGCCGAGCTTCTGCGCGAAGAGCTGAAAAAAACAGGTCTCATGCCGGTGCCGCTTGAAGGCATGCCCCAGTGCGACTGGGTGCTGGTCGATGGTGGTGATGTGGTGGTGCACCTGTTCCGTCCGGAAGTGCGCGAATTCTACAACATCGAAAAAATGTGGGGTGCTGCTGGCCCAACTTCTGAGGAAGATGCCAGCACCGAGGTGCACGTCTAAGTTCGGAAAAAAAAGGATCGATATGCGCACCCATCTGATCGCGGTGGGCCGCATGAAACCCGGACCCGAACGTGAGCTTTACAGCCACTACGCAGCCCGTCTCAATCCCGCGCCGCAGATGCGCGAGGTTGAGGAAAAACGCAACCTGCCAGCGCCCAAGCTGAAGGTGCGTGAGAGCGAGCTGCTTTTGGCTGCCATCCCCGATGGCGCACATGTGGTGGCAATGGATGAAAAGGGCCGCCAGATGGGTTCGCTAAAATTTGCCAAGACATTGGGCAATTGGCGTGATGAAGGGGTGCGTGACGTGGCCTTTTTGATCGGCGGTGCTGACGGCTTGGATAAAGCGGTCTTGCAGCGGGCGAACCTGACCTTATCGTTAAGCGACATGACGTGGCCGCACATGCTGGTGCGTGGCTTGCTGGCCGAGCAACTGTACCGCGCCAATGCAATTTTAACCGGACATCCTTATCACAGAGAATAATGTATCACCCTAAATAATGGGCAAAGAGGCATACGATAAACAATGATCACGACCCCCGAAAAAAAGAAACCTGTTGTCCTGTGCATTCTTGACGGTTGGGGTGATCGCAAAGAAACGCTCAATAACGCGATCAAGATCGGCAATACGCCCAATTGGGATCGGCTGGTGGAAACCTGCCCCAAATCACAACTGAGTGCGTCAGGCCTCGAAGTTGGTTTGCCCGATGGCCAAATGGGCAACTCCGAGGTCGGCCATATGACGCTGGGATCAGGGCGGGTGGTCTTGCAGGATTTACCGCGCATCGATGCGGCCATTCATGATGGCTCGCTCGATAACAACCCGGCATTGTTGGCGTTCATTGAAAATCTTAAAGCCACCGGTGGAACCTGTCATTTGATGGGGCTTTTATCGCCGGGTGGGGTGCATTCTCACCAATGGCACATGCGCACCCTGGCGGGCATCGTCTGCTCCCACGGCATTCCGGTGCAGGTGCATGCGTTCTTGGATGGTCGCGATTGTCCGCCCAAAAGCGCTTCGGATATGGTGTCTCGCTTTGAGGTCGATATTCGTCACATGAACTGTATTTCCCTCGCCACGGTCTCCGGGCGGTACTGGGGCATGGATCGTGATTGCCGCTGGAACAGGGTCGAAAAAGCCTATCGCTGTATCGCCGAGGGCGAAGGCGATAAGTCCTTAAGTGCGCTTGATGCGGTTAATGCGGCGTATCAAAACGGCATCACCGATGAATTTGTCGAACCCACCGTGATCGGTGATTATGACGGTATGCAAAACGGCGATGGGCTGTTGATGGCCAACTTCCGTTCGGACCGTGCACGTGAAATCCTTGCCGCCTTGGCCGACCCCGAATTTGACGGCTTTGCCCGCCCCCGTGTGATTAACTTTGCCGCCAAAACCGGCATGGTCGAATATTCCGACAGCCACAATGCCTATATGGATGCCTTGTTTGCGCCGGTGGAGCTCAGCGATATTTTGGGTGAAGTGATTTCTGGTGCGGGGATGACCCAACTGCACACCGCTGAGACCGAAAAATATGCCCATGTAACGTTCTTTTTTAACGGCGGGCGAGAAGAGCCGTTCGAGGGAGAAACCCGCATCTTGGTCAAATCGCCCGACGTTGCGACCTATGACCAACAGCCGGAAATGTCGGCCCCTGAAGTCACCGAGCATCTGATTGAAGCGATCGAGGCGGGGACGTTTGATTTTATCATCGTCAATTATGCCAATGGCGACATGGTCGGCCATACCGGCGTGATGGACGCCGCGGTGCAGGCGGTGGAAGCCGTCGATGTGTGCGTGGGTCGCTTGGAGGCGGCGGTCATCGCCGCAGGTGGCACAATGTTGATCACCGCCGATCATGGCAATTGCGAAAAGATGTGTGATGGATCCAATCCCCATACCGCCCACACCCTATTTCCGGTTCCGGCGGTGTTGGTCAATGCACCAGCTTGGGCCGCAGGGGTTCGCGATGGCAGCTTGAAGGATATCGCGCCGACCATGTTGCAGTTGTTGGGGCTTGATGTGCCCGCAGCCATGGGCGGACGCACCTTGATTGAAAAGAACGAAGGGGGGGCGGCATCCGTTGCGCACTAAAGGCAACACCCCTCGCACTATACTTGGTGTTGTTGCCGCAGCACTGCTGCTGGGCGCGTTGCCCGCATGGGCGCAAAGCGCAAAAAATCCTGATGCTAAACTAAAAAACGTCGAACAAAAAATCAAAAGCCAACAACAAGAACGCGACCGCCAAAAGGCGCGTGCGGCCAAGCTAAAACAAGAACTGCGCGATGTTTCCAAGCTCTTGGTTGCGGCCGCCAAACGGGTACATGACCAAGAATCTTCGGTCGCATCACTGGAAGCCGAACTCAACCGTTTGGAATCCATCGCCCGGCAAAAAGAAGTTTTGTTGCGTGAACGGCGGCGGCAGTTTTCCGGGGTGATGATGGCGCTGGTCCGGATTGCACGCTTTCCCACCGAAGCGTTGATCGCCCAGCCGATATCACCCGAAGACACCGTGCGCAGTGCTATTTTGCTGCGCGCCGCGGTGCCGACCATCGAAAAACGCGCCGACAGTTTGAAATCAGAATTGCAAGAATTGGCGGTGGCGCGTCTCAAAGCCGATGATCAGCGCCAAATGCTGCAAGGGGCCGCCGAAAGCCTGCGCGAAGATGAGTTGCGCATCGAAACCATCCGCAAGCAAAAGGCCGCCTTACGGGCCGAAGCCATTTCCAAAAGCCGCGCCGCCCAGTCAAAGGCCCGCCAATTGGCCAAACAGGCCAAAAGCCTACGTGATTTGGTGGACAAATTGAACAAAGCCCGTCTTGAGGCCGAAAAAAAGGCCAAGCTGGAGGCAGCGCGTAAAAAAGCCCAACGCATCGCCCGGCAAAAAGCCAATTCGGCTTTGCATGTGAAGCCCAATGACCAAACATCTGCAAATATCACAGTAAATTTGGAACCAGCACCGGATTTGAGCGCCTTGGGCGGCATCGCTTCGATCTCAAAAGCCCGTGGAAAACTGCCATTTCCAGCCGTTGGCCGGGTGGCAGGACTTTATGGCCAAAAATTAGAAGGCGGCTTGACCAGCAAGGGCATTTCTATCGAAACCCGTTTAAATGCCCGGGTGATAGCCCCATTTGATGGCAAGGTGGTTTTTTCTGGCCCATTTCGTGGTTACGGCGAACTCTTGATCATTGATCACGGTGAGGGATATCATAGCCTACTTGCCGGTTTGGGCCGCATCGATGCGGTCATCGGCCAACCTGTGTTGGCGGGAGAACCGGTTGCTTTGATGACCAGTGATGGTAATCAGCCCGTTCTTTATGTAGAGTTTCGACGTGACAACCAGCCTATTAATCCGCTGCCATGGCTTGCTCGACGCAAAAGCCTGCCTCAGGGGTAACTGTCCAAAGGGATGAACAAACGCATGACCATACGAAATAGCTTTGCCACCGCCTTGCTCGGCGCGTTTGTTTTTGGGTGCCCCAGTGAGTGGCGCACTTGCCCAAGAGGCCGAAAAACCGCAAGACACCTATAAGCTTTTGCAATTGTTTGGCGACGTGTTCGAACGCGTGCGCGGCGATTATGTTGAAAAACCATCGGACAAAGAACTGATCGAAGCCGCCATCAATGGCATGCTCTCCTCGCTTGATCCGCACTCCAGTTATATGAATGCCGACAGCTTTAAAGAAAGCCAAGTCCAGATCAAAGGTGAATTCGGCGGGCTGGGTATCGAAGTGACCATGGATAAGGGCGTGGTCAAGGTGGTTTCACCCATTGACGACACCCCGGCTTTTCGCGCCGGACTGCAACCGGGTGATTTGATCACCCATCTTGATGGCGAACCAGTTCTGGGCTTGACGCTGTCGCAAGCGGTGAAAAAGATGCGCGGCCCGGTGGGCGCGGACCTTACCATCACCGTTGTGCGCGAAGGCAAAGATCCGTTTGATGTGACCCTGACCCGCGCCGTGGTGAAGCTAAAATCCGTGCGCTCACGCCTGGAAGGCGACATCGCCTACGTGCGCATTACGACCTTTAACGAGCAGGCGTCGAGCGGCTTGGTTAAGGCGATGAAGAAGCTTAAGAAAGAGCTGAAAAAAGAAGACCAAACCCTGCAAGGCATGGTGCTTGATTTGCGCTCCAATCCGGGTGGTTTGCTGGATGAAGCGATCAAAGTCTCCAGCGCATTTTTGGAACATGGCGAAGTCGTTTCTATTCGCTCCGAACAACATCCCGAACAGGCGCAACGTTTTAATGCCCGGCCCGGCGATGTGGCTGATGGTTTGCCGGTGGTGGTGTTGATCAACGGCGGTTCCGCTTCGGCGTCCGAAATTGTCGCCGGTGCGCTGCAGGATCACGGCCGTGCCATCATCATGGGCACCAAGTCGTTTGGCAAAGGTTCGGTGCAGACCATTTCGCCGCTCGGTGCATACGGTGCCATGCGCATGACCACCGCACGTTATTACACGCCGTCGGGGCGCTCCATTCAATCGGTTGGCATTTCACCCGATATCGATGTGCCACAGTCCAAGATCGAAAGTCTGGAACCGCAAAGCCAGCGTCGTGAACGTGATTTACGTGGTGCGTTGGATAAAGACAATGGCAAAGAAGCTGATGAAAAAGCCAAGGACAAAGACAAAGAAAAAGACGACACGGTTCGCACCGATTATCAGTTGACCCGCGCATTGGACTTGATCCGCGGCATCACTCTGTTTCAGGAAATGTCGGCCACACCCAAAGGCTGAGGCCTTAGGTGATGGGGCCGACACTGTCTGGGGGTAGGGGTTCGTGAAACTCCCGTTCATCCATAAACTTTCAGCGTTGAAAGGTGTCTTTGCACGCCTCAATCCGGCTGCCCTGATTGCTAAAATTAAGGCGAAAAAATCAGCCGATGATGCGGACGAAGACGACTTGTTGGTCGGCGACGATGACGCGGACTTGTTCGGTGATCTTGGCGATCTTGATCAGCTGGATGTCGAAGCTGCCGAAAAAGCCGATGAGTTGGCGGACTTTGATGAAAATGCGTTCGACGACGACGAGGTTGCCGATCTGAACGCCGCAAATACGCGAGATGATGCACCGGCCATGCCCGCAGTCCCCGGTAAAGATGATGACCTGGTCTCCGAAATTATGGATGATCTGGAAAGCTTCGATATTGGCGCAGCTTTCGAAGGTGAATCCGACGAAGACGATGACGAGGAAGCGCAAAAGGCAAAACTGAAAAAGTTGATCATGCTGGCCGGTGGCGGCGTGGCCGCTGCGGTGGTATTGGGCGGTGTGGCGTGGTGGCTTCTGGGGGGGGATGAAGGGCCCATGCCGCAAGACCAAATCGCCGCCGCACCGACACCGGGACGACCCGGTGATTTGGTCATTGCCTTGGATGATGTGCCGCCCTACGCCGATGATACCCCCGTGACACCCGTGCAACAGGCCCCTGCACCCCGCCCGCAAGTCCAGCAAGCCCAAGATCAAGATGGCCTTGTCCCGCCAGCGTCAGCCCCGGTGCC
>JAESUA010000339.1 GCA_016763255.1 Magnetovibrio sp.
CCGCATATCGCCAACGTGATGTAATAGAAAGTATCTTGACCCGACGCCCATTCAGCCGGCCACACGCCGAGCAAACCATTATCACCGCCGGTCACATCATCCCACTGGAATACCACCGACCACGCGATTTGCGCGAAGGCCAAGGTCAGCATGGCCAGATAAACACCGGTAAGCCGGACGCAGAACCAGCCAAACACCACCGCACCGACAAAAGCCAGGACCGGGGCGAAAATGAAGGTCGCCACCATGGGCATTTCAAAGAACTTCACCAGCAGCGCAACACCATACGCACCGAGGCCAAAATACGCCGCATGGCCGAATGAGACCATACCGCCGATGCCCATCATCAGATGCAAGCTGGCGGCAAACAGCGCGAAGATGAGCACTTCGGTGGCCACGTTCAAGGTGAAGTCATCGGCAAACATCGGCAGCAAGACGAGCACCAGCAGCACCGCCCAAACCCAGTTTCGCCCGATCACCGTCAACGGCGAGATGGGCCGTTCGGTATTGCCCAGCGCGGTTCGCGGATGCGCCATCTCCTTGCCCAACAAGCCATAGGGACGAACGATCAACACCACGGCCATCACCAGGAACATCAAAACCAAAGTAATTTTGGGGAACAACAAGATGCCAAAGGCATTCAACTCGGCGATGATGAAAGAGGCCAAGAATGCCCCAAATACATTACCGAATCCGCCGATCACAACAATGACAAAGGCTTCGACGATAACCTGCAAATCCATCGCGCCATGCACCGCTTCACGGGGAATTTGCACCGCACCACCAAGAGCGCCCAAGAAAATACCAAGGGTAAAAACACCGGTGAACAAGCGGGCTTCGTTGACACCCAGGGCGGATACCATCATCCGATCTTGCGTCGCAGCCCGGACCAAGACCCCCCAGCGGGTTTTGTGGAACAACAGCCACAAAATACACAACACCACGGGGCCCAATACAATCAACATCAATTCATAAGTAGGGAAGGCTTGGCCAAAAATATCAATGGCCCCTTCAAGGCCCGGCGCGCGACGACCGAGTAGGTCTTCAGGACCCCAGATTTGGATCACCAAGTCTTGGATTATCAAAGTCACACCGAAGGTCGCAAGAAGTTGAAATAACTCCGGCGAGCCATAAATGCGACGCAACAAAATGATTCCAAGAAGTGCGCCGATGATCGCCACCGCAATGGCTGCGGCAATCAACCCGCCCCAAAAGCCCAAGGCCCCGGACCAGGATTCCGTCATGCTGTAGGCCATATAGGCCCCCAGCATATAAAAGGCACCGTGAGCAAAGTTGGTGATCCGCGTCACGCCGAAAATGATTGAAAGTCCCGACGCCACCAGGAAGAGCGAAGATGCACTCGCCAGGCCGTTCAGGAATTGGATAAATAAGAAGTCCACGGGTTCACCCTCTATCTTCTTTGAGCGGATGGATTGGCCGACCGCAGTCGACCAATCCATCCAGACCAAATCAAGTCGTTATCAGTTGCCACGCAACTTTTTGGTTTCTTCGACACTGGGGAGATAGTCGCTGCCGTCCTTATAGGACCAGTCGACCATAACGCCCTTACCGTCCTTCAATGCCGTCAGTCCGACATATGCGCCCATGGTGGATTGGTGATCCACGGTGCGGAAGGTTGCCGCACCCAAGGGGGTGTCGAACGAAACGCCTTCTCCGGCTTCGATCAAGCTGTCGGTTTCCAGGTCTTTGGCATTGGCCAAGATAGCGGCTGAGGCTTTCATGGTCGCATAACCAACGATCGATCCGAGACGCGGGTAGGTTCCGAACTTGTCCTGATAGGCTTTCAAGAACTTGTTATGTTCGGGTGTATCGATGTCATACCAAGGATAACCGGTGACCAACCAACCCACGGGGGCTTCGCCCTTCAAGGCATCAAGGTATTCCGGCTCACCGGTCAGCATGCTCACCACTTTGCGGTTTTTAAACAGACCACGGGTCGTACCTTCGCGCACGAATTTGGTGAGATCGGAACCAAACGTGACATTGAAAATAGCATCGGGCTTGGACTGTGCAATGGCCTGCACGGTGGAACCGGCATCGAGCTTGAACAGCGGCGGCCATTGTTCGTTCACCCATTCAATGTCGGGGCGTTTTTCGGACAGCAAGCGCTTAAATGCCGCAACAGCGGTTTTTCCGTATTCATAGTTCGGCGCGATGGTCGCCCAACGTTTGGCCGGAAGCTTGGCGGCTTCTTCGGCCAAGATACCCGCCTGAACCGTTACATTGGGGCGCACGCGGAACACGTATTTATGACCCTGGGACCAGGTCACCGCATCGCTGAGCGGTTCGGTGGCAACAAACACAATTTTCTTTTGCTTGGCAAAATCAGACACGGCCAAACCGATGTGGGAGAAGAACGTCCCCATCAACATGGTGACCTTGTCTTTGGACACCAGTTCGTTGGCGGCGGTAACCGCTTCACCCGGCTTGCCAGCGTCATCTTTAGAGATGACTTCAAGTTGCTTGCCGCGAATGCCACCGGCGTTGTTGATTTCTTCCAACGCCAACTGCCAACCGTTGCGGTAGGGCACCGTGAAGGCGGGAAGTTTTGAGTAGCTGTTGATCTCACCGATCTTGATGGTTTCTCCAGCCGAAGACATGCTGGGCAGCGCTGATGCGATCAGGGCACCCGTTGCGGCAGCGAGGAAAGCTCTTTTGTTAGTCATGTTCGTAACCTCCATCTGTGGTCAATTAAAAATTTAGAGTTGTTAGCGAAGACCGTCGTTGCCTGCGGCCTCTTCATGTTTCAGACCACCAACCCTGGGCAGGGGGCGGCCGCTATCGGTTACACAAACGGCAACCAAAATTTCATTGGCGCGCGGGGCATCATTCAGCCGCACCTCCATCGCGTCGAAGTGTGAACGCACATAGGCGGCGTCTTTATGTCCCAACGGCACATCCAACGGTGTTCCCGGGCCGCCCATTTTTTTGGACGACGGCACCAAAGCCGCACCTTTATCAACCGCCTGACGCAACGGTGCGCCAAGCTTGGGGTGCAAAATGGCCGCGGCATGTTCCAGTTCGCCGTTTTCACCGACGATGGCGGCCTTGCCATAGCTTTGGGCTTGGTCCGGCGTGATGCCAAGGGCCTCGACGCAACGCTGCCCCAGCACACCACCCAGCTCGGCACCGATCTCCATCAAATCGCTCAAGTCTTCGCTATAAGACCCGGCAAACGGATTTTTGATCACCGCCACAGCGGCGGCGCGACGGGTTGCAGGCTCGATCAGCTTGCCCATTTCGCTGCGGGTTTCATCAACGATAACGACGATTTTTCTGATTTCGACTTTGTTCATCGCAATCCATCCTCGCCTTTAATATCCGACGCCTTAAGGCCACCGACGCGGGCATGGATGCGGCCGCCCGTGGTCATCACCAAAATCAGCGCCAATTCGTCGGCGCGCGGTCCGTCACTGACGCCAACTTCCATGGCATCAAAGTGACTGCGCACATATGAGGCATCCACATGGGTGATCGGCACATCCAGACGCGCCCCGATGCCACCGACTTTTTTCGTCGACGGGACAATCGCCTTGGCGTCGTTCAGCAGTTCGCGCATGGCATAGCCACCCGGCACATGCCACAGCGCGCCGTGTTCGACCTCGCCGTTTTCACCGACGATGGCACCTTTGCCGTAGCCTTCGACCTGGTCGGCTGGGACGCCCAAAGCCGCCAAAGTCTTCTGGGCAATTTCAAGACCGAGCGGTTTTAAGTCTTCCATAAACGGGGTGATGTCCTCGACATAGGCCCCCGCATAAGGATTGCGCACGATGGCAACACCGGCGGCACGCTTCAACGGCTGATCCGCGACGGGGCCGCCTTCATGGTGAATTTCCTCGACCGAAATCAGGATTTTTCGGACCTCAACTTGGGGCATGGACAGCCTCCTTAGACGCTAGGTTGATGAATTCAGGGGATATTGTTTTGGCTTGGGTCAGCACCTCACCGACGCTCACAACGCGACCCGACAACGACAGTGCTACGCCAGCGATCAATCCGCGTTCCACATAGTCCAGGGCCAGATGTTGCCCCCGGGCAAGCGCGCGTTCGATTTGATCGTTCGACAAATTTGTGACATTTACGGTGACCAGAAGCTCAGCCAAATCGCTATCCGGGCTCAGGTCTTGAGCGGGCTCACGGGTGACTTGCGCACAAGGTCCGGGATCGACGGCGTTGGCAATCAGTGTTGCCGCGACATCAGCTTGCGCAGCGGAGCACGCCAACACCGTGACCGCATCAGCAATGCCAAGAGAATGGCTCCGCCCCCGCCAGCCACTGCTGGCGACACCGCGAACCGGATGATCATAGGTGATGGTGGTGGTCATATTGATTTTTGGATTGTGCACATCAGCAACGATCCCGACGCGATGTTGCGCACCACCGGATAGATATAGGGCAATGTCACCGCCATTGTTGACGTAGGCTTTTTCCAGGCTTCGTCCGGCTGTCATGCTGGCTAAGATATAATCCGCAACCGCACCGGCCACCGCCGCCATGGGGGTCACAAATTGTCCCTTGAAGTGATTTGCGGCCTCGACCATCCGATTGGCCACGGGCCCGGTGGTCTTCAAATTATGCTTAGAAACAGGGCTTTTCAACACTGCCAGTTCCGACACCAATTGCTCCAACAAGCCATCAAAAGCTTGCCGGGCTTGGCCATAGGCAGCATCGATATCAGCCTGCAAACCTTGCGCCCCAATGATTAAGTCAATGGGCCCAAGTTGCAGGTGAAGCCGCTTGGCATCCGGCAAAAGAGTGGCGAGGAATTGGGCCATGCTTAAGCGCCTTCTCCCCACCTGAAGTTGGCTTTGGCCATCGGCCAGCTGTTATCACGATGATGCCCAACCGGTCGGATGCTCGTGGTTTTAAGCACCTCATCAAGGGGTATGATCGAGTCCATGTGACCACCCAAGGCTTCATAATCCGCAACCCGCATGGTGAATTCAATCGGCGCAACCAGGGCCGGTGTCGGTACATATCCAAACGAGTTTTCCGGCATGGTGGTGACATCAACCATGTAAGTGATGCCGCCGCCCGGCCAGATGAAAACTTCCGCACCACCGCTGGTGACATGGGTGAGGGTGTCTTTCACCGACTTCGTCAACTTGACGGGGTTTTGCGTCACCCCGGCGCGCAAAGAGCCACCGGCACCGCCAATGAACAGCACCGAACACAATGCCGGTTCGCAGTTTTCCTGAATCAACTCGACCGTTTCCATCAACGCCTGCGGCATTGGCTTCTCAACCGGCATCAACTCATCGTTCAATTCGTAATAGCCGTAATGTTCACCGGTGGTGCTGACCATCAAAAGGGACTGGCCGGATTTTGCATCCTTGGCCTTAAAGTCATCCAAGATGGTTAGGGGGTCTTCGATGTTGGTGCCACCCCAGCCCGTGCCCGGTTTGGCAACGCCGAAATAGCGCCCCGGTGTCGAGCGACGGCCTTTGATCTTGATCCCCGAAGGTTCAACACCCAACAATTTACCGGCTTGGTGTTCGGTCAACACGCCGGTGATGTGATCATCGACCACCACCACCTCATCGACATGCTTGATCCATTGGGTGGCGAACATGCCGATGGTTGCGGACCCACAACCGACCCGCATGCGGTTTTCTTTTTCACCGTTGATGATCGGTGGCTGTCCGGCTTCGACGATGACGCTAACGCCATCATCAATGCTCAGTTCGACCGCCGCACCGTTACACAAATCCAACAACGTCTTACACGTCACCCGGCCTTCGACCTTGGAACCACCGGTCAGATGTTCGACCCCACCCAGCGACAGCATTTGCGAACCATATTCACCGGTGGTGACATGGCCGACGACTTCGCCACCACAGCGCACGATGGCGGTTTCATGCCCCAGATGGCGGTCGGTATCGATTTTAATTTTGACGCCGCAATAGCTGAAGATGCCTTCGGTAACCACGGTCACCATGTCGACACCTTCGACTTCGCTGGAGACGATGAACGGTGCCGGTTTGTAATCCGGATAGGTGGTGCCGGCACCGACAGCGGTGACAAAATGTTGATCCGATGAAACGATTTCGCCGCTCCATTCTCGTTCTTTGTTCAAAAATGGAATCAGTTTGGAACCTTCTTCGTTGGCGCGTTCGACAATGGTCAAAGGATCAACGCGGGCCAATTCGCCATCGATATTGGCATAGCGGTCACACGCACCGGCACGCTCAGCCTTGATGCGACACTGCACCGGACAGGCATCGCACAAAACGATCAGACCCTTTGCTTCGACAGACATTATTGATTCCTCTTTGAGTCGTTGATGGCGTCCAGGACCCGGCCAAATGTGGCTGGAAGCTGAGTAACGCGCGCACCTGTCGCATGGTAAATGGCATTGAGAATGGCCGGAGCCGTCGGGATAAGGACCTGCTCACCGATGCCCTTGGCACCATAAGGGCCGTTCGGGTCGGCCGCTTCAACGAGGATGGTATCGACCTGCGGCATATCACCGGTAGTCGGGATCAAATAGTCGTGGAGGTTTTCGCTGCGCCCGGGAATGAACTCTTCCATCAACGCCAGTCCGATACCCTGGGCGACGCCGCCTTCGACTTGACCTTCGATCAACATCGGGTTGATGGCCCGCCCAACATCATGGGCGGCGGTCAGGCGGATCAATTTGATCGCGCCAATTTTGGTGTCGACCTCCAATTCCATAATGTGTGCGCCATAACCAAACGCCGCATAAGGATCACCCTGACCGTTTTCATCCAAGGCGGTTGTTTGCGGATCAAAGGTGCCTTCGCCGCTTAGAACAAAGCCGTCATCACAGGTGTCGAGCGACGCCAATTCAATGCGCTGGCTGGTGCCTTGATCGAGAATGTTCAAAACATCGCCGGACAGTTCAATCTGCGCCCCATCCGAAGCGTTCACCAGGTGAAGAATTTTTTCACGCAGGTTGCGTCCAGCCAAATAAGACGCTTTACCGGATACGAAGGTCTGGCGTGAAGCCGAGGTTTTGCCGGCATCCGCGGTCACATCCGTATCGCCGCCGATCAGTTCAAAATGTGATGTTTTCAGGCCCAAGGCATCGGCACAGATCTGCGTCATCACCGTGTTGGAGCCCTGACCTATATCCACCGCGCCTTGAAACAAAACGCAGCGTCCATCCGGGGTGATGGCGACGCGCATGGTGGACGGATTGGACAACGAGGTGTTGCCACAGCCGTACCACATACCGGCGATGCCCACGCCGCGCCAACGCTCACCGGCGGCCGTGGATGAATTAAATGCATCAGCTGCATCAAGCGCTGCGCGCCAGCGTGGTTTTAGGGCTTCCAAACATTCCTTAAAACCGATGCCGCTTTCAAAGACCTGTCCGGTGACGGTCGGCGCACCGTTGACCAGCGCATTTTTCAAACGAAATTCAAGACGATCGATGCCCAATTTGTTGGCCAGCTCGTCAAACAAAGTTTCCTGGGCGATCGAGGATTGCGGTACGCCAAATCCACGAAAGGCCCCGGCAGGCGCACAGTGGGTGTGCACAGAATGGGATTTCGCCCGATAGGCTGGATAGATATAGGGCCCGGCGGCATGCACCGGCACCCGGTTACCCACGGTCGGTCCCCAGGACGCGTACGCACCGGTATTGAACACGCCGTCAAAGTCCATCGCCGCCAATTTACCATCCTTGGTCGCCGATATTTTGGCCCAAACCTTGGACGGATGACGCTTGGTGGTCGACATCATGGATTCCGGGCGGGTGTAGGTCATGCGCACGGGTTCGTTCAAAATCCAGGCTGCCAAGGCGATGAACGGCTGCACCGAAAGATCCAGCTTGCTGCCAAAACCACCACCCACCGAGGTCGGAATAATGCGCACGTCCTCAACATCCAAGCCGAGGATTTTCGCGACATCATCACGATCCATATACGGTGCCTGGGTGCAGGCCTGCACCTCGATGCGATCACCAACCCGGCGGGCAAATCCCGCCTCCGGTTCAATGTAGGCATGCTCGACAAAACCGGTTTGGAAGTTGCCTTCCACCGTGACATCGGCGGCGGCGAACTGGCCATCCAAATCGCCGCGTTGCACCACGCCGCGCATCAAGGTGTTGTTAGGGCGATCCGCATGAAGTTGAGGGGCATCGGACTTGAGTGCGTCTTGTGGCGTGAGCAGTGGCACAAGCTCGGTCCAGGTGATGGGGAACAGGTCCACATCAAACGCCTTCATGGTTTGTGCGTCACCGACCACGGCGGCCACGGCCTCACCCTTAAAACGGGTTTGGGTTTCGGCGAATACCGGCTGATCGGCCATGGGCGCAATAACGCCAAAACAGTTCACACCCGGCACATCATCAGCGGTCAAGACAACGCGCACCCCCGGATGGGTATCCACATATGCGGCCAGATCACCAAAGACAAAACCGGCACGATGAAACGGCGAGCGCACGGCCTTAACAACCAGCGCACCTTCGGGCGCTTCATCACCGCCGAAAATATCCGTTCCCAGTACCTTTTGCACACCATCAACACGTTGCAGGCGCGAACCAACCGCATCGCCTTGATCGGCTTCAACGGGGGCCTCAGAAAAATCACTGGCGGTCATCACGGCTTGGATAATTTTTTGGTAACCGGTACAGCGGCACAACACGCCGCCAAGTCCGTTTTGGACTTCCTCAGTCGTTGGGCGCGGGTTTTTCGCCAGCAAAGCGCTCGCCGACACCAACATGGCCGGGGTGCAAATGCCGCATTGTGCCGCGCCATAATGCAAGAATGATTTCTGCAACAAACTTAAGGCTTCGGCTTCACCAAGACCTTCGACGGAGACAATGTGTCGCCCTTCAAGGCGACCGGCCGGGACCATGCACGCACAAACGGTTTCGCCATCCATCAAAACGGAACACGCTCCGCAGTCACCGGCATCGCAACCAACCTTGGTGCCGATCATGCCCAACTCATCACGTAGAACGTCGGTCAATCGTGTCAGGGGAGGAACCTTCACCGAGACAGGGGCACCGTTCAAGGTGAACGAGATTTTGCTTTTATCCATGGTCACTGCAATTTCTCTCCACAGGCGTTGAGGGCGCGACGCACCATTTCAATGGCGGTGGCCTGGCGATATTGAGCCGTGGCCCGCACATCGGTGATGGGACTGAGATTTTCAAAATGTTCCGGTTGCAAACGCGATGCGACCTCATTCAGGTCAGCCCCGACCAGTGCCTGTTCAAGCGTGCTCAAACGCTGTGCCACCTCCGAACAGGCCCCTACGCAAATACGTGCCTGAGCAATCAGGCCATCGGCGTCCAGCTCGACAACCACCGCCACCATGATGGTGGAAATCACCAGATAGCGACGTGCGCCCAATTTGGCAAAATGGCTGACGCACGATTTCAGATCATCGGCAATATAAATGGCGCTCACCAGTTCATCCGGCGCAAGCGCCGTGCGGCGATTGCCATAGATGAAATCGGCCAGCGCCAATCTGCGCACGCCACCTTGCGACATCAACTCGACTTCGGCGTTCAACGCCAGTAAAGGCGGAACACCGTCGGCTGCAGGGGATGCATTACAGAGGTTACCGGCGATAGTGGCGACGTTTTGAATCTGAACGGAGCCCACCTCGCGCGCCGCCATTTTCAGGGCGGCAAACTGAGGCGGCAAATCCGCAGCTACAATTTCGCTCCACGTGGTCAACCCACCGATGCGAAACTCACCGTCCTCAAGCGAAACACCCTTCAGCTCTTCAAGCCGCGAGACGTCAAGTACAGGCCCCTTGATTGTGCGTTCACCGGCTGCAGGATACAGATCCGTGCCGCCGGCCAAGATGGTGTGACGACTCTGTGATAAACAGCTCAACGCTTCTTGCACTGAGCTTGCCAATAGATAGGCCATCTTCGTTCCCCAGAAATTATTCCTCGTGTTTGCAGAAAATTTTTATATTGTTCGTATGCAAACGATCATGTTTGTACACCAACAAATAATTTGTTGTCAACACGCTTCGATTTTGCGATTGAAATGCACCACTTAGAGCGACGTTACGCCCTGCAGTCTGGTGAATTATTATCTTCGTGGGAGGTCAATGCATATGGAGGGCAACACGTGATTGTTTTACCTTTTGAGCCTTAAGAGATGTCGCATTTGACCACACTCGGGCCACGACGACACGGGCCGCTCGCTCAATTTTTCGTGATCACAAATGAGGGCGTTTATGATCTGTGCGCAGTTGCCCACCGAGGACGCCGATGGACTACTCCTCGGCCATAGTGTGAACACAACCCACGGCATTTTACGCAAAGGATTGCATCTCTCCGGGTCCAATATCGACAGCCTCAAACAGGCCGGTGTAGACCATAATTGGTGCGCCCGGCTCGAGCCAGGCGACGTGGATGAAAATACGGTTGCAACGCGCATTGCTAAATGCAATCTCAGGGCCGGGTCTGGTGGTCACCCTCAGCCATACGGGGACGGTGTAACATCTCCGCCCACGCCCACACGCCGTTCG
>JAESUA010000025.1 GCA_016763255.1 Magnetovibrio sp.
CCGCTGCCGCCGGTCAGCTGATCGCTGCCTTTGTTGCCACGAATGATATCTGCACAGCCGCCGCCATCCAGGGCATTGTCGCGTAAATCGCCACGGAAATAATCATCAAAATCGCTGCCGATGGCATTTTCGATGGAAACGAGCGTGTCGCTGTCGCCGCCGGTGGAACGTTTGGCGTGCAGATCAATGCGCATCCCGGCGTCCTCACCGGAATAATCCACGGTGTCGATGCCGGAGCCACCATTGACGGTATCACTCCCGCTTCCGGTGAAGAAGGTGTCGTTCCCCGATCCGCCGTGAAGGTCGTCGGCACCGCTGCCGCCGGTCAAGATATCGTCACCGGAGCCGCCATACAAAGTATCGGATCCGCTGTTGCCATCCAAGGTATCGTTGCCGGAATTGCCGTGAAGTTCGTCTGCGCCGGACCCGCCGCTCAACTGGTCGTCTCCCGATCCGCCGTAAAGCAAATCAGTGCCGCTGCCGCCATCGAGAATATCGTTTCCCGAATTACCATGCAGGGTATCTGTGGCGGTGCCGCCGGATAACGTGTCGTTTCCCGATCCACCATACAAGATGTCGTTGCTGGATCCGCCTTCGATGCTATCGTCGCCGGAATTGCCGTACAAAACATCGTTGCCGGTGCCGCCGTCAAGCAGATCATCACCCGATCCACCATGCAATTCGTCATTGCCGGTGCCGCCGTAAAGTTGGTCGTCGCCTGACCTTCCGTGCAACTCATCCGATCCGGTGCCGCCATACAAAATGTCGTTGTCCGATGAGACCACCACGGGTGGGCCATCACCTTCGCCGTCATCCTCATCCTCGCCGCTGTCGAGAAGGTAATGGGCGTTGAGGAAACTGGCGTTGACGGTGCCGATGTCGAGGGTGAAGACACTGTCATCAAAATCTTCATCACCCAGTCCGTACAGATCTTCAAAGCCGATGGTCACCGTGCCAACATCGACTTTCATGATGCCGACGGTGTGTTCCAAGCCATCGGCGTTGATTTGCACATCGTCGCCATAGCCGGCGGTGTGATAAATACCTTGTGGTGCACTGATTTGGGTTTGGGTGCCATCCGCATCGGCGACATGCCACAGCTGTGGGGCGGTGCTGTCTAGCGAAGCCGAGGATCCATCCGCATCGCGAAATTCATACTGCCCCGCGGCCAAGCCAGCGTAATTATTATAGCTATAGCCGTTGGAGACGATGAATATGCCGAAGGTCTCCCCGGCGGATACATCAAGCAGGGCCGAACTGACGCCTTGAATCAAGGAGCCGCCGGATCCTGACAAGGAGGCATTTTCCCAAATGATTTCGGTGTCGAGAATTTCGCCAGTTTCTGTATCGAGTTTGTAATAGCCAAATGAATTACGATAACCAGCGGTTTCGCCGCCAAATGTAACGGTGATGGGGTAGTCTTCGGCCATGGTAAAGGTGCTGGCGGGGACATAATTGGGGCCGCCTGATCCATACAAAACATCATTGCCGTTGTTGCCATAGAGGGTGTCATCGCCGGATCCACCCCAAATTTCGTCGTTGCCATTGTTGCCGTATGCGGTGTCATCGCCCGCGCGAGCTGAAATCACATCCGAACGAACCGTACCGCTGATGACATCATCACCGCCGGTTCCGTAGATGGGAGATATGGATACTGTACTGGGCATCAGAGAACTCCTTTGAAATTCAACCTATGAATAGCAAGTGTTGTGCCAGTAAATTGGGGGGTAAAACCGTATGAATCAGCGCAATAATCCCATTTTGCAAAGTCATGGGTCAAAGTGACATGCATACTGGGCTAACGCGAGATCTGCGAGGATCAGTTGAATGAAAACCATAGCGATAGATATCGTATAAAAAGGCTATGATTAACCGCGCGAAAGTAAATTGCCTGGAATTGTTCCATGTCATTGTATGTCAACAAGACTTGCCAGATCGATTTTCTCCTCTTAGAGTTGAGCCCATAAAGTAAGGGCAGAACCTGAATAGTGAGTGCCACACAAGTGGCCCCGTCAGGTTCGAGAGGGGATGATGTCGATGGGGCTTTTTGCCCATAAACGCAACAAAGCGCTTTTTGCACACCGTCAGTTGACGGTGTGGGCAGCTGCCTTTGTGCTCATCGTTCAGATGCTTTTGCCCTTTGGTCAGGCGGTGGCCTTTGATGTCGACCAAGATATTGAATATCAGATCATCTGTACCGCCAATGGCATCAAACAAATTCCCATTGATCAAAATGGTGCCCCCATCGAACCGGTGGATGCGGTGTCTTGTTCATCGTGTGTGATGCATGTGGTCGCAGCCTTGTTGGCACCACAAGTTACAGCCTTGATCAGCATCGAAGAACCGGTTGAGCACGCCAGCTTCGGCTTGCCTGTTGAACAGGTTCAGATTAGCGTTTGGCGCGGATCTTTACGTCCGTCACGGGCTCCTCCTCTTTTCGTTTGATCGTCTAACGCGTGACGTTTGGCCTGCTCATCGCTGAGCTGAGGCCGTAGCGACACGCCTTTTTATACATCAAATGAATATAAGAGGGGGCGTGCCTGAATATGGGTGCGCACGACAAAACCATGCACACCAAAACCATGATGTCGGGCAAAACCGGCATGGCCTTAAGTACGTTGTTGTTGACCACAACCGCAACCTTTCCACTGTATGCTCAAGATGCGGCAGACATCATTTTGGACGAGATTTCTGTCACCGCAACGCTTTCTGAACGCGGTACCAAAGAGGTGCCGACATCGATCACGGTGATCAGTTCCGAGCGCATTGATAACGAAAAAATGTTCAACATCAAGGATGCCATTCAGGGCACGCCGGGTGTTCAAATCAATTCTAAAAACGGGGGCTTCGATGCCCGTTTGGTGATCCGCGGCGCGGGTCAAAAAGCCAACTACGGGGTGCGTGAAATCATGGTGCTGCGCGATGGCGTGCCGATGACCGATCCCGACAGCTTCACCCGATTTGACTTTATCGATACCCAAGATATTGAACGCATTGAAATCACCAAAGGCCCTGGGTCGATCTATGGTGGCGGGTCTGCCGGTGGGGTGATCCAGATCCTGTCCAAATCGGTGTTTGAAACCGATAACAATCGAGTGCGCATCGGCGGCGGCACCAGCGGCACGACCAACGCCCATGCCCGCGTTGGTGCCATGGCTGGTGACAACGATGCCTTTGCCGTGACGGTATCGCGCCGCGCGGTGGAAAACAAATGGCGACGCTGGAATGAATTTGAAAGCACCCAGGGTAGCGTTAAACACGGCCACATGTTTGAAAACGGCGCAACCTGGGAAACCGAGGGAAGTTTTTCTAACGTCAACATGCAACTGCCTGGGTCCATGGGTGATGCAGAATTTAGTGATTTTCAATCCACCGGAAAACAGGCCGATACCAAAGATGCCTGGAAGTTTTCCGGTCGAGATTCCAACAGTTACTTTTTCAATTCAAAATATGAATATGAAGACGGTGATCTGACCTATAAGCCGCGCATCTATGGCACCAAATGGGGACACCTTCACCCGATCACCGGGGCCATCAACGACAGCCCCGATAACTACGTCGCCGGTGTCGATGGGGAAATAAATTACAAACATAAATTGCTGGGGGACTCGATGTTGGTGGCGGGTGTGAGCCTGCGTATGGACAAAAGCATCGATGCCAAAAAGTACCAATACCGAGATTTCACCACCGGCGGTGGCGGGCGTATTTCCGAAGTGTTGTCGGATCAAAAGGGCGATTTGATGGAGAGCGAAGACGCACTGCACACCCAGTTCGGTGTGTTCGCCCAGGAAACCGTGCGCCCCGATGACAAATCCCTGGTGGATGTGAGTTTGCGCTTTGATCGGTCCGAATTCGATCTCAGCAAAAATGAAATCACCACTTACGATTATTCGTCAGGTACCTATGTTGCCGGGGCAGGGCAGGTCAACGTCAACAAGACGTTTGATTTGCTGTCCATGCGGATTGGTGGCAGCTACGCCATAAACAACAATACCAACCTCTATGCTTCGTTGGCACAATCCGATCAGGTGCCGTCAAATAGTGAAGTTGAATCCAATACATCGCTTGATGCGTCGACCACCCGCACCTTCGAAGTCGGTGCAAAAGGCCGTCAAGCCGCACTTCGCTATGATGCCGCCATTTATTACACGGTGATTTCGGATGAAATCGTCTCTGTGTCGGAAAATGGTCAGACCACCTTCAGCAATGCTGGCGAAGTGGAAAAGAAAGGTTTCGAATTTGCCGGCAACTATGACATCACCGATCAGTTCAGCCTTGGGGTGAACTACGCATACTCAGATTTTAAGTTCATCAAATTTAACGAACCGGTGAGTGGGGTCAATCAAGACCGTGCGGGCAACGCCCTGCCCTATGTTCCAACCCACCAATATTCCCTGTCGATGAATTATGACAGCGGCTGGGGGCTGAAGGGTGCGGTGCGCACCGAAACTTGGAGCGCGTACCAGATGGATAATGCCAACACAGAAAAATACGGCGGCTACAGATTTATCACCAATGCCAACGTTGGCTACGATCTCAATGAAGATCAATCGTTCTCTGTGAACATCGAAAACCTGTTCGACAAAAAATATGCAACTGAGGCCAAAAAGGACACGCGTGGCATACGTTCATATTCCGCCGGTCAGCCGCGCACATTCGTCGCCAGTTATCGTCAAAACTTTTGAGCCAGAGGGAGATATTTTCATGAGAACGATCATAACATTTACCGCTGTTGCCATGATTTTGGCAACATCACCGGCCCTGGCCCAACATGCCACCCATGGCGGATCCGCGAAGGGTGTGCCCGTACCGCACTGGACGGCTTACCCGATGGTGGTTTCGGCTGGTGGGTTCAGTCGCTCGGGGGCCAAGTATCAGGCCTTCAATCTGCACGCCATGGACAGTTCGTCCTATGCCTCTTTTTACGGCCAAGGCGCTGACGCTTTGGCTGGCGCAACGCAAACCATCACCATTGAGGACAATGGTCAAGTGGCGGTTAAATCCGGTGAACAGGGGGGGTATTATTTGGTGCGGGTCAGCGGTCATGGCCCCGATGGTGAAGAAGCCACCGCAACCACGCTCAAGTATTTTTCCAATCCCGGCCCGGCCCCGCGTGATTTGTTGAAAGCGAAGCGACCGGGGTTTGAGATCACGCCGACGATATTGCCGCGTGAACATGCCCATTATCGTGAAAATGAAACCTGGGCCTTCACGTTGCGCATGGATGGAAAACCCATGGCTGGATTGGCGGTGGTATTGGAAACGTCCAACGGCACCAAGGCCGAATTCATCACCCAAGACGATGGCATAGTCGAGGTGACGTTCCCCGGTGATTTTAAAGACATCCCCAAAGAGCAGTGGCGTCACGGACGGCCACCGGCGTCAAAGTTTGTCGTCGCGGTGCGCAATGGCGGCCTGCTGGCGACCTACAACGATCAATACAATCTCGATGCATATGGCGACAAAAATCTGTGGGCCGGAATCGGCTTTGCCATGTTGGGCATGATCGCTGCGGTGCCCATCGTTCGTCGTCGTAAAAAAACTTAAGGGGGGATCCGCTATGACAAACGCATTCACACTTTCACGCCTGCGCCTAACGGTCCAAGTCGTGATGTTGGTGTTTACCGTTTATGGTGGGGCGCTGATTGGGCATTACTTGTCCGACAAGGTCACCGGCGCGCTTCCGGCACTGTCTTGTGCTTATGATCAACAAAACGCGGGCTACTGCGTGTTGATTCCGATGCAGCATCAACTGCACCACCGAGTCGGTGAAAGCATCGTGCGCTTTCAACAATTCAGCTTTGATTATCTGATTCCGTTTGGCTTCACCATGTTGACATTTTTTGCCTTTTTTGTGGTGTTAAACAAAGCCTTTTGTGGCTGGATTTGTCCCTTGGGAACGGTCCAAGAATTGCTTTACAAAATCGGCCGACGCATACGTTTGCCGATTCAGCGATTCACCCAGGCAAACGTGGGGCGGGTTCGCCCGGTCAAATGGGCGGTGCTGATATTGTTGGTTTTGGTGCTGCCGTTGATGGCCGGTTTGGGATATTCAAGTTACGTCACCGGCGATGCATATTGTCAGGTCTGTCCATCGCGCGTGGTGAGCACGTTGCTCACCGCCGATGCCCAACAAATCGCGGTGAACACGGCTAATCCCACGGCGTTTGCCTTCAGTGCTGCGCGCAGCGCCATCTTTGGTTTCATGGTGATTTTAGCGTTCGGCATGCGCCAGCCCTATTGCCGGATCTGTCCGATGCTGGCGCTGCATGCTTTATTTCGCCGCATCGTACCGTTGCGTCTGGTGAAAAAAGAAACCGGCGATAAATGTGGCAAGTGCAAAGCCTGTTATCAGGCCTGCCCGATGGATATTCATGAGGTGGCGTTTGAGTTCGGTGCCAAAGCCTTCCACCAAGATTGCACCATGTGTGGACGGTGTGTGGAGTTTTGTCCCGATGACGGCATGCTGGCCTTGAAACTTGGTCCCCTGGCGTTGTTCACGTCTTCAAAAACGTACCTCAAACGTCGCGCCAAGATCGACAAACCCGACGGCACATTGCCCAAGGCAAAGACGGCCCCTAAACCAACGCCTAAACCAGCCCCGGCGGAGTGAGGCCATGGGATACGAAGATGCACCCCAAGCCGTAAGCCTTTTGTCCATTTGGGTGTTGGGCATTTCCGTTGGGCTTACCGCCTGCACCGCCACGTGCCTACCCTTTATGGGGGCCTTGGTGGTGGGCGCGGGGCACAGCCCAATGACGGCGTTTCGTCAAACCGGATCGTTCGCGCTTGGCAAGGTTATGGCCTATGCGGTATTGGGGGCGGTGGCCGGATTGTTCGGTGAAGTCTTGTTGGATGTGATCGAAAGCAACCTCGGCAACTGGTTAATCGGCGGGGCGAGCATCTTGGCTGGTGCCTTTTTGATTTATGCCCCCAAAGTCGCCAAAGGCTGTTCGACCTCTCGTCTGTTTCAAGGCGCACCGCCGTTTGTGCTGGGCTTTGTGTTGAGCTTCGTTCCCTGTGCACCGTTGGCCGCCTTGTTGGCGGCGGCAGCCTTGGGGGCAGACCCGGTGCAGGGGCTGGCCATGGGCACGGCGTTCGGCATGGGCGCAGCGTTGACGCCGCTGTTTGTGGTGGTTCCGTTGTTGAGCCATTTTGGCCGTGAGTTGGTTAACGAACGCCCCACCATGATGGTGGCCCTACGTTGGACTGGGGCCCTGGTTTTGATCGCGTTGGGTTTGCGGCGCATTTTATTGGCATGGTAGGAAAAAGGTATTTTCCATGACGGCAATAATGACCAAACGCCACATCGCTCCGTTGGCCGCCTTTGTGGTGGCGGCGGGGGTGCATGTCTTGGTCGTGACTGCCTTGGTGTCGATGCCTAAACCTGAAACCACACCGCCGTTGGCCCTGGGCGGGTTCGAGGTGGTCGACCTGTCGGCTTTTGGGGTCGCAGCCAATCCCGAGCCCGAGCCCGAGCCCGAGCCCGAGCCTCTCGAAGAACAGCCAGAGGAGGAGGCTGAGGTCGAGCCAGAACCTATTGTTGAACCGATCCCAGAACTCGAACCTGAAGTCATTGCCGAACCAGAACCTGAAATCATCGCCAAGGTAAATCCTGCACCGATCCCCAAGCCGGTGGTGAAACCGAAACTGAAACCGAAGGTGATCAAAAAAACACCGCCCAAGCCGGTGGTTAAACAACGTCCAAAACCAGTTGAAACAGCCAATGTTCAAGCCACGCCACAAAAACAAAGTGAGCCATCTCTGGGGTCTCAAAACGCCTTTGTGCCACCTAAAAGTCATGCGACGTATTTGAAAAACCCAAAACCGCACTACCCAAGAATTGCTTTGCGTCGCGGCATGCAGGGGTTGGTTTTGTTGAGTGTCGAGGTTTCGGCCAAGGGACAGCCGGTAGCGGTTTTGGTTAAAAAAAGCAGTGGTTATGTGTTGCTTGATAAAGCCGCCAAAAAAGCGGTGCGCATTTGGCGCTTTGCCCCCGCGACGCGCGGCGGCTTGCCGGTATCTGCCCGGGTTGATGTGCCGATCCGATTTTCTTTGAATGATGCTTAAGTTGGAGAGCGATATGGAAGCCTCAAATATGGAATTGATGAGTTGGTGGGGCGATGCCGATTGGATCGTGCGCGGTGTGTTCATCGCCCTGATTTCCATGTCGGTGATCAGTTGGAGCATCATGGTGTTCAAAGCCTGGCAACTTAACGTTACGTACAAAGCCGAACGCAATTTTGGTGGACGCGGCATCCCGGTGTCGCGCATTCCATCTGCCCACATCATGGGAGGACTAGACGGTGACCCAGGGTGTGATCGTGAAGCCTTGGCTGGGGTTTTGGCACAAGAAAGCCGGATGGATTTTGAAGGTGGCCTGACGTTGCTAGCGACCATCGGCAACACCGCTCCGTTCATCGGTTTGTTCGGCACCGTGTGGGGCATCATGCATGCCCTTCAGGGGTTAGGCGGCGCTGAAACCATGAGCATGGATCTGATCGCAGGCCCGGTGGCCGAAGCCCTGGTGGCGACCGCAGCGGGCTTGTTCACCGCGATCCCGGCGGTGGTTGGCTATAACCTTTTGCTGCGTCAATTGCGCAGGTTGTTCGGTACGGTCGATACCAATGCGGTGCGTTTGTTGGCGGCGATGCAAAATTCAGGGGCGCGCTGAGATGGCCGGCGGCATTTCCGGCGGTGATCCAGACCAGCCGATGAGCGAAATCAACGTCACCCCCCTGGTGGATGTGATGTTGGTTTTGTTGGTGATATTTATCGTCGCGGCACCCTTAATGGCGGAGGCGTTGCGGGTTGATCTGCCCAGGGCGAACGCCGAACCGATGACAGAACCGAACGTCACCACATTGGAAGTGATGGCGGATGGATCCTTAGTGTTGGATGGCGAAACGATCGCAGATGAAAGTCTAGCCTCCCGTTTAAAAGCCATTTCTCACAAAGATTCTGCGCGGGTACTTAAGCTTGGCGGTGATGGGGCGGTGCCCTATCAACGCATTGCCGAGGTGTTGGCCATGGCCCAAAAAAACGGTATATCGCGCATTGCATTTGCAACACAATCACCATGACTGGTTTTAATCAGACAAGTGCCAAGTGCATTGTAAATCTTTGTTTAAGGCGGATCTCCTTTGGCCCCATGGGAGCGTCATCTTGGCGCTGTCGTGTAATCGTTGGCCCCAACAAATATCCGTGATGATGGATCAATATAATCGTTACGATCATCAGTGAACCAGGGCTGTTCAACGCTAGTTACTTGAAGCGATAGGCAAGCACCCTTTTGATGTCGAGGGCGTTGCACCACAGGGCGTCTGCGATGTTGCCTTCGTTGTTTGTGCGCATGATATTGAGGGCGAAGCTTCGGGCCCTGGCGAAGATGCCGGGGTTTGTTCGGATGCGGCTGGCGTCCTCACACATCGAG
>JAESUA010000340.1 GCA_016763255.1 Magnetovibrio sp.
GCGGACTTCGATCTTAGCCACGGCGATTTTGGCTTGGTTTATGGAATCGCCACCCTCATCAGCGCCGGTGTGATTTTATGGGCGGGTCGCCAAATCGACCGGGTGGATTTACGCTTGTTTGCCGGCGTGGTGTTTGCCGGATTGGCCCTTTCGGCCGCACTCATGTCCATGGCCACCAGCGTGTGGATCTTAGGCGCCGGATTTGTTGGGTTGCGCCTGTTCGGTCAGGGCCTGTTGCGGCACACCGCGGTGGTCAGCATGGCGCGCTATTTCGAACGTGCGCGGGGCCGCGCCATGAGCGTCGTGGGATTGGGCTATCCGTTAGCCGAATCCACCTTCCCCGCTCTTTTGATCATCATACTCGCCAGCTTTTCGTGGCGTCAGGCATGGGGCGGTTTTGCACTCTACATCATCGCCATCCATTTGCCGTTGGCGCTGTGGCTGCTGAAAGGCCACGGGGTGCGCCATGCCCAACTGGAACAGCGCCTGAAAGACCAAGAACCAGAAAAAGACCATCTCACCCAGGCCCGCCTGATGATGGATTGGCGTTTTCAGATGATCGTCCCCGCAGCCTTGATGGGGCCGTTCATGATGACCGGGTTGTTTTTTCACCAACTGGCCATCGCCCAGTCCAAGGGCTGGGAAGTCGCCCTGCTGGCCGCCAGCTTCCCCGCCTTTGCCGCCTCCACGGTGATCTCCAGCCTGACCACCGGTTGGGTGGTCGACAAGCACGGCCCCGGAGTGGTTTTACCGGTGTTTGTCTTGCCGCTGACGGCCGCCTTGATCGTCGTCGCCACCTTAGACCAGACCTGGTCGGCACCGCTGTACATGAGCCTGGGTGGGCTTACGGTCGGGGCCAGCACGGTGCTGATCAGCGCCGCCTGGGCCGAAACCTTCGGCGTGCGCCACTTGGGCACCATACGTTCGCTGACCTCGGCGTTGACCGTTCTGTCCACCGCCCTTGCGCCGGTGCTGATGGGTGAAATGCTGGATCGCAACATCCCCATCTCAAGCATCGCCTGGGGGGCCGCCATGTTGGCCTTCGCCACCGCGGTGATGGTCATGGCCCCGGCCAGTTGGTTGCGCTTTAAAAAACAAAAAATGCCGGATTGAACAAATTCTTTAACATATGACTTGCTAAAATGCTCTCACTGGTCGATTCGCAAGGAGAGACACTCGCATGCCATATACCCCTGAATTTGAGGGACCTGGGCGAGAGGTAAGCCCCCCTCCCCCCAAAAGCGCACCCGTTCTTTTGAACATCGGCGCTTGGCATGTTTCGCTTTCGAGTTTGGCGCAATCACCTTTCACCACCGCACGCTTTTGCAACGCTCCCATTTTGGGGGCGTTTGTCGTTTGTACCTAACCCCAACCACCGGAGAGCATCATGGGTAAAAAATCGCGCCGCCATCAGGCCAGCAACACCACCGACGTCCACGCCCTCTATCCGAACGAGGGCAATTGGAATCCGCTGAAAAGTGATGCGGATCATTATGGCAATACAAACGAACAGCGCGAACAGCGCTACGTCAAAAATGTCTCGCCGCGATCCAATGGTCAAAAGCGTTTAATGGAGGCCATCGACCAGTACAATTTGGTGATGGCTTTGGGACCGGCCGGTACCGGCAAGACGTATTTGGCCATCGCCAAAGCCGTGGAAGCCTTGGAACAAGGTCAGGTCGGGCGCATCGTTTTGACACGTCCCGCCGTCGAAGCCGGAGAAAGTCTTGGCTTTTTACCCGGTGACATGGAGGAAAAAATCGCCCCCTACCTGCGGCCCTTGTTCGACAGCCTTTCCGATCGCATGGGCGGGCGCGGCCTTAAGGCCATGATCAAAAACGGCGAGATCGAAATCGCCCCGATCGGATTTATGCGCGGGCGGACTTTAAACAATGCCTTCGTGGTCATCGATGAAGCACAGAACAGCACCTACACCCAAATCAAGATGCTGCTGACCCGCATGGGCTGGCATTCGACCATGGTCGTTACCGGCGATCCCGATCAATCGGATTTATTGCCGGGCATGTCGGGGCTGTCAGACATGGCCCAACGCCTTGAGGCCCTGGACACGGTCGGGGTGGTCACGCTTCATGAAGAAGACGTGGTGCGTCACCCATTGGTCGCCCAAATGCTCAGCGTGATTTAGGCTCAAAACATCAAAGCCCCCGCTCAGAGCGCGGGGGCTTTTTGATTCGCATAATAAATTCAGAGCTTAAGCGTCCTCGGCTGGTGGCGTTGATTGAGCGGCCGCGACAATGTCAGACATCTTCTGCTCGACGGACCTCAGCATCTTGGATTGCTCAAACGTCAAGGCTTGGCCTTGAGCGGTTTCAAACACCGCATCAACTTTGGTGAACAACTGATCGAGTGCTTTCAAATCTTTTGCCGGCAGACCGGCAAACGGATCTGTGGAGCCCAACTCGGTCGAGATCAGTTGCTGAATTTGCTGATCCAATTGATCCAGCGCCGCTTCTTGATCTTGGTTCAGCGGGGCATTGCCTGCGGCTGCAAAAATCGCATCCATCTGACCAAAGAGCTCATCGACTTTTTCGACGGTGTCATCAGACAGCAAGGCAAACAAGTCCGCCCCCTGATCATCGTCACCCAAGATGGCCCCAACCTTGCGATCCAGCGCATCAAGTTGTTTTTCTTGGCTGGCGCTTAAGGGCCCACTACCCGCCTGGGCAAAAATGGCATCCATGGATGCAAACAAATCATCCAGGACCTGAACCTCTTGGTTCGACAGGCCGTAAAACGGATCATTTTCCATCGCCTGCAAAGCTTCGGGTGAAATGGAAATGGTGTCTTCAAAGGCGGTCGGTGCAGGCCCACGCGCCATATCACCATCTTGGCCCGAACGGCTTTGATGTCGAGAGCCGGCAACATCCGAACGCGCGATGCGCGCAGTAGCCCCTGGATCAACGTTGTCCAACAGATCAATCATAGCTGCTATAATACCATTTAAGCCTTAACAAACAATATCCTCGACACCCAACATATGGCCTTTCAGTATCAAGCCGGTTGTTTTCCCCTTGGATATTGCCCCCAACAATCGCACAATGGGGGCATAGATTTATTGAATTGATATTGGAACCCAACAATGCGTACTGCCGCCCTTTTTGCCGCACTGATCATCCCTTTGGCCTTCACCGGCCCTGCCCTCGCCATCGAGCTCAACCCCTTTTCTTATTTAAAAGATGCGGTCGAAGCCGTGGTTGAAGACCGCAGCGCGGGGGACATCGCCAAGGATGCCAAAATCAATGCCAAATTGATCGCCGCCATCGCCGATCAAATGGGCACCGATGTCATTTCGTTTAACACCGATGTCTATGAGCAAGAAGTCATGCTCACCGGTGTGGTGGAAAAAGGCGCTTTAAAATCCCAAGTGACAAAGGTCGCCAAAGGTGTTGGCGGGATTAAACGGCTGTACAACGAAGTTTTGGTGATCCCCAAGGTCAAACAAGACAAGGGCATGGTCGAAGGCTTTGTCGATGACACCGTGATCGAAACCAAGATTAATGCCCAATTGATCGATGCCAAAGGCGTCAACGTGACCAATTTTCGTTGGCGTGCGGTCGGCGGTCACGTGTTTTTGTTCGGTCGCGCCTTCACCAAAGACGAGCTGATCAAGGCCATGAAGGTGATCAAGGGCATTGAGAATGTTACCGATTTAACCAACCGCGCAAAAATCAAACCCAAGGACTGATTGTCTAAATGAAACCGTTTCACCTCCCCCGCCTTGCCGCCGCCCTCATTATGGCGAGTACAACAGCAAGTGCGATGGAGGTGGAAGTGACTCCCTTGCCGAGAATTTTACCCGATGGCATCGTCGCCGAAGGCCGCAACGACATCCTCACCGCATGGTTAAGCACACCAACCGAGCGTTATGCCCACGGCGCATTGGGCGACACCATCGAAGCCGCTGGCATCAGCGTGGTGCTTAAGGACGGCACGCGGCTCACCCTTGAGCTGCCTGAAAACGCGGTGTTCGAAGATCGCTACCCGCGTTTGGTCGACCTCGACCGTGACGGACGCGATGAGATGGTGGTGGTTAAATCCACCCTCTCCCAAGGGGCCGCGCTGGTGATCATCGGCGTGCGCGAAGGCCAATTACAGATCTTGGCGCAAAGCAAGCCCATCGGGCGCGCCAACCGCTGGCTCAACCCGGTCGGCGTCGGTGATTTCGACGCCGATGGTCAAATCGAACTTGCCTACGTGGAAACCCCTCACATCGGCGGCACGTTGCGTATATTGCGTTGGCAAGACGACCAATTGGTTGAAGTTTATGCCGAATATGGTTTTTCCAACCACCTCATCGGCACCCCGGAAATGGGCCTTGCCACGGTGCTCGATACCAATGGCGACGGGGTGACGGATTTGGTGGTGCCCAACACCAGCCGCCGCATCTTGCGCGTCGTCACATTTAAAGGTGGTACATTCAAAGAACTCGCTCAAGTGCCGTTAAGTGCCCCGGTCCTGCGTCTTATGACCCAATATAAAGACCTTAAGGCCCTCATCGCGGTGCTCGCCAATGGCCGCACCGCAGGGGTACGATTTAAGTAAGTGACCGATTCTAATGAATAATTTAATCTAAATATAAAATTGCACTTCTGATCAAGTGTTCCAAAAACAACTCATATGTATCGATAAATACACCGATTATTAC
>JAESUA010000341.1 GCA_016763255.1 Magnetovibrio sp.
ACCGGTTGGCGCGCGATCATGGCATACAACACCAAAACTACGGACGGTGGCACCAAAATACCCAGTGACGAGCCCGCCTGGACAACGCCGGTGACCATCTTTTTGTCATAGCCTCGCCGTAAAAGTTCCGGCAGCGCGATGGTTGCACCAATCGCCATACCCGCCACGGACAAGCCGTTCATGGCGGAAATCAAGACCATCAAGCCAATGGTGCCGATCGCCAATCCACCGTTAAGCGGCCCCATCCAGACATGGAACATTTTGTACAAATCATCGGCAATTTTAGATTCAGACAGCACGTAGCCCATAAAAATGAACATCGGCAGGGTCAAAAGCGGATACCACTTCATCAGCTTCATGGCGGCGGAAAACGGCAAATCCGAACCGCCCACACCCCATAGCGTCAGCGCCGCCAAGGCCGCCACGCCACCAATGGCGGCAAATACGCGCTGACCGGTCATCATCATCAGCATCATCGTAGAGAACATCAAAAGGGCGATGAGTTCATAGGACATTAGAGGTCATCCCCTTCATTTTTGGGCCCTTCATTTTTGGGCCCTGCGATTCTGGACCCTGTGATGGGGGTCCCTTTGATTTGGGCAATATCTTTAAACAGTTCCGAGATCGCTTGCAGCAGCATCAAAAAGATGCCGGTGCACATGATAATTTTGATCGGCCACATCAACGGCCGCCAAGCGGTCGGGGAGCGTTCATTGTATTTGAGGGCATAGGTGGTGCTGTCGATGGCGCCATAAAGCAAAACACCAAGATAGAAAATCAACACGAACACGGTGAACACATCCATCCAGGCTTTTTGCTTGATGGTCCAGTTACCATAGAACAAGTCCATGCGCACGTTGGCCCCCAATTGCAATGAATAGGGCCCGCCCATGATGTAATAGGCGACCATGAAAAATTGCGCTACTTCAAGGGTCCACATTGACGGCATGAAGAAGGTTTTGGAAATCGACGACCACAACAGCACCGCAAACATCGCAAACAGCGAGTACATCATCACCCGCCCGATGCGATAGTTCACCGCATCAACGATGCGCACGTAATTTCTGGCAAAGCTCATCATGGCGACACCTCACCTTTCACATCGACGTTGAGCGCCACAAGCGCAGCCCGGAGGTACCCAGCCAACCGGTTTGCCATGTCATGTTGCGTATTCTCGTCGGCAATCAAGTCATTTCGTATCTCAATCATGGTGTTCAAAAGCCCCCGCGGCACGGCATGTTCGGCCAACGTATAGGTTACCCCATCTTGCGGTCCGTAAGGGTCATTTCGACGCGCCGTAAGTTGGCCTTCATCCTCAATCAGGGTCAAAAACTGATCCGCCAAACGGGTGTCCGTATCATGCAAAATGCCCAGATCAAGATCGCGCTGCTGCCCCTGGTAAACAGGTGTGAACGAATGGATCGTCACGATTGCCGGGGACCGTTCCGCAGCCTGTGCGGCTTCGATGGTGTTCACCAAGGCTTTGCGATAGGGCTGATAAAAAAGCTCGGCCCGTTTTTGACGGTCCGCATCACTCAACCCGATGTTACCGGGTATGTCGTAGTTTTCACTTTTGACCGGTACGCAGCTTTGGACTTGGGCGGGCCGATTACAGTCATAAACCAGACGCGATACGACCGGCGCAACCAGCGGTGCATCAAACATCGCAGACAGAATCTTCGCCACCGCAAAGGCACCCGGATCCCAAGCAATGTGGCTTTTCAACGCATCTTCGCTCAATCCAAGCTTGGTAAATTCATTTGGGATAAAGTTTGAGGCATGCTCACAAACGAACACAATGCCGCCTTTTCCGGTAGCATTGACCAGTTCGACATCGATAGAAGTCGCACCAAATGAGGTGTGTTCGCGCATGGCCAAAGGCCTCTCCCTAACTTTTATTCTGAACATATCTTTTCAGAAAAACTGATGCTGTCAAGTTAATTACTGAAACGATTGTCTCTAAAAAGTCTTTTGTGGCGAAGCCTTTTCATCCATGCTTAGTTTGTCGCACACGCATAACGGCTAGATTTTTTGGAGTGATGAGCGAATATGGGGAACAGCCAAGACCTCACGGTGGCGGAACGCATCCGTGCTAAATTTGATGACCTCACCCGCGCGGAACGCCAGCTGGCAAACACCATCATGGAAAACTATCCAGCATCAGGGCTGGGCAGCATCACCGCCATCGCCGAAACCTCGGAGGTCTCCACCCCGACGGTGGTGCGCATGGCCAAGAAGCTGAGTTTCAAAGGCTTTCCAGAACTGCAAGCCGCGCTACGCTCGGAGGTCGAAGCAACCCTTTCCAGTCCCATTGCCAAACACAATCGCTGGACCGAAAACGCACCGGATACGCATATCCTCAATCGCTTCGCCGACGTGGTGATGGACAACATGCGCCAAACCCTGCGCCAAATAGATCCCGATGATTTTGACGCGGTGGTGAAGCTGTTATCGGATCAAGACCACGCCGTTCATGTGGTCGGCGGACGCTTAACGCGGTCCTTGGCAGACTATTTTTTCACCCATATGCAAGTGATCAGGGATCGATTGACCCTGGTGGCCTCCAATTCCAACACCTGGCCGCACTATGTTTTGAACATGCAGCCTGGTGATATATTGGTGGCCTTCGATGTCCGCCGCTATGAACGAGACATTTTGCGCCTTGCCGAAATGGCAAAATCCAAAGACGTCACCTTGATCTTGTTCACCGATCAATGGGGTTCCCCCGTCGCCAAGCACGCCACACACAGTTTTCATTGCCGCATCGAAGCCCCATCGGCGTGGGATTCATCAGTCGTCACCATGTTCATCCTCGAAACCATCATCGCCGCCGTACAGACCGAAAACTGGGACAAAACCAAGGACCGCATCAAAGCCCTTGAAGACCTGTTCGACCGTACCAAACTGTTCAAAAAGTTCATTTAAGGTCACCTTAGGGCTGCTCAGCTCGGTTACTTATATAAACATCTAACAGGGGTAAAGGACGTTTTCGTGCTGAATCTGAAAACCATCGCACCACTCGCAGCCATGATACTTTTGAGCGGCTGCCAAGATGAAGTGACGCAGGTCGAAAGCCCCGTGCGGGCCATCAAAACCTTCACCGTTTCAGAAGTTGCGGGGGGCAATACCCGCCAATATTCGGGAAAATTGGTAGCCGGCACCACCGCATCCTTAAGCTTTTCCGTTTCAGGGCGGGTGGCATCAGTCGACGTGCAAACCGGAGACCGGGTCACCAAGGGTCAAACCTTAGCTTCACTCGATCGAGAGACATTTTTATTGGACATTGAGGCCGCGCAAGCCGAACTCAACAAAGCCCGCTCAAGCCATCGAGAAAAAAACCAAGACCACAAACGCAAACGCCAACTTGCCGAAAAAGGCTGGGTGACCAAGGCCGCTGTGGAACAAAGCCTCAGCGCTTTGGAGACCGCAACCAGTCAAGTCAGCTATGCCCAATCACAACTGAGCCGAGTCAACAGAGCGTTATTAGACAGCATTATTGCCGCTCCGTTTGATGGTGTCATCGCCGAACGGTTGTTCGACCCGTATATGGATGTGAGTGGCGGGCAACAGGTGTTTTCCATCGAAGGTACCGGTGCGCTTGAGGTCGCAATCGGCGTTCCCGAACGCACCATCGCTCAACTCCACCTGGGCATCCCGGCAACGGTTACGTTTAGCGCCAACAAGGGATTAAAGGTGCCAGGACTGGTGACCGAAATCGGCATGACCGCAGGCCCCGGAAGCATTTTTCCGGTCAAAATCACCTTAGGCGAAGCGCACCCATCCCTGCGCACGGGTATGAGTGCCGAAGTGACCTTGTCGACCCGACAACCCAGCGGAGATTCTGGGTACATGGTCCCATTGGCGTCCATTGCTCCCGGCAATAAAGAGGCCAAAGGCTACGTTTTTGTTTTTGATAAAAAAACAAAGCAGGTCAACAAAACCCCTATCAATCCCCAAGGCATTGGACGCGAAAATTTCGTGGCCGTAAAAGGCATAAATGCAGGCGACATACTGGCCGCAGCGGGCGTGTCCTTTTTGAGTGATGGCCAAATCGTAAAACTCATGCCCTCTTCTTCGCGTTGATCGTTGTCATTGGAAACGTCTCATGCCCAGCATCACAGAATTTGCCCTTAAAAATTCACGCCTTACCCTGCTGTCGCTGTTTGTCACAGCGGTGGTCGGTATTGTCGTTTTTTTAAGTTATCCAAGCCGCGAAGACCCGTCGATCACCATTCGTATGGCCAACGTGACGACGCAATTTCCCGGCATGTCCCCGGAACGTATTGAAGACCTGATCACCCGCCCCATCGAGGAAAAATTACGCGAGATTTCCGAGATCAATGTCATCAAGTCTGATTCCAAAACCGGCGTTTCACTGGTCAAGGTCGAGCTCAAAGACAGCATCACTGACCTGGCCCCAGTGTGGCAGGACTTGCGCGAAAAGATGAAAGATCTGGCCCCCAAACTGCCCCAAGGCAGCCAGGGGCCATTCATCAATGACAATGTCGGCTTAACCGCGATTGCCTCCATCGCCTTGTGGGGCGATGGCTTCTCCATGGCCGAATTGAATGAAACTGCCAAGGATCTTCGCAACCGTCTTTATGGATTGCAGGGCATTCAAAAAATTCAGCTTTTCGGAGTCCAGGAAGAGCGCATTTTTCTTGAATTATCGAGAACCGCGATCAGCCAATATGGCATCGATCCAAGCATCATCGTCGATACCCTCAAGCAACAAAATGTGATCCTCCCCGGTGGCCAAATCGATGCTGATGGTCAGACCGTCATCTTAGAGCCCACCGGGAATTTCAATTCAGTCGAAGAGATCGAACAGCTCATCATTGCAATCCCCAACACAGACCAAGTTGCGCGCCTGAGCGATATCGTCAAAATTTCACGTTCCTACATCGACCCACCGCGATCACCGGTATATTTCAACACCCACCCGGCCATTGTTCTCAGCATTTCCATAACCAACGGCATCAACAGTGAACAATTTGGCCGCAGCCTAAAAAGCAAGGTTGCCAAATTGCAAAACCAATTGCCGTGGGGCTACGTGATGGAATTTGCCACCTTCCAACCAGACTTGGTCGAAGTGGCCGTTAACGGTGCCGTCAACAACCTGTACCAAACCTTAGGCATTGTCTTACTGGTGGTGATGGTTTTCCTCGGCCTGCGCACGGGGCTTATCGTTGGCTCCTTTGTGCCCTTTACCATGTTGGCTGGCTTGGTGATCATGCGCACCCTAGATGTAGAACTTCAGCGGGTTTCCATTTCAGCGATGATCATCTCCCTGGGCATGCTGGTCGATAACGCAATCGTCATGGCCGAGGATGTGCGGGTTCGCATGGAACAAGGCATTGATCGTTTCAAAGCCGCGATCGCATCCGGAAAATCTTTGGCGGTGCCGCTTTTAACCTCTTCGCTCACAACCATCTTATTTTTTACACCAATGGCATTGGCCGAGGGCGGAGCCGGAGAATTCACCAGCTCGCTGGCAATTGTCGTCACGATTTTATTGCTGACCTAGTGGTTCCTGGCCATGTTTATGACCCCGGCCATCTGTGCTTGGTTTTTGAAGGTAAAGCCCAAGGCCGGCGGGGCTGCAAATCGTTTTGAGGGCCCTTTGTACGTTGGATACCGGGGCATCCTGCAAACCATATTGCGCTTAAGGGTCATATTTTTGGGGGCCATGGTCGTCTTACTGTTCGGGGCTGGATACGCCCTCAAGTTCGTCGATAAAGAGTTTTTTCCACTCGGTGATCGCAATCAATATTTGGTCTACTTCGACCTACCCGCAGGAAGTTCGATCAAAAAAACCGACGCGGCCGTGCGGCGGTTAAGCAGTTGGCTCAGCGATAAAACAACCAACCCAGAAATCGCCAGCAGCGTCGCTTATGTTGCCGGCGGCGGGCCGTGTTTTTACTTGGCGCTGTCCCAACCCGACCCCGACCCGCACAGGGCATTTATCCTGGTGAACCTGAAATCGGCAGCAACCGCCGATGACATAATCGAGCGCACCAGGAAGCATGTTTTTGACCATTTCCCAGAGGTCCAAGGCGAGGTCAAAAAAATGTGGATGGGTGCCTCAGAGCCTGGATTGTTTCAAATTCGCCTGATCGGTCCTGATGCGCAAGTGCTGCTTGCCTCATCCGAGCAACTCATCGGCACACTTAAAAAACTCGGCGGAATGCTAACGGCAAAACAAGATTGGGAAAACCCCATCTTAAAACTGACGGTCGCGGTTGATCAGGCCAGGGCCCGTTCTGCCGCAATAACATCGGAGCAGATCGCCAATGCATTGAACACCTATTTATCGGGCAGCCCCGTGACCGATTTTCGCGAAGGCAACAACGTGATACCGGTTATCCTACGCGGCGCGCAAGAAGAACGTGCAACCCTATCCGGGCTTCAAGGGCTGAGCGTTTACTCCAAGCAAATTGACACATGGGTACCGCTGACCCAAATGGTCGACATTAGCGGCCAATGGCAGCCCGGACGCATCAAAAGGCATCAACAAGAGCGCACGCTGACCATTTCCGCAAAGCACTTGGCCCTGTCGGCAGAAGAAATTCACAACAAAATGAAGCCCGCCCTTGAAGCCTTAGAATTGCCCCTTGGGCACCGTTGGGAAATCGGCGGCGAAATTGAGGATCAAGCTGATGCCAACAGCAACCTGTTCTCAACCCTGCCCCTATGCCTTGGCTTGATCGTGATCTTGTTGGTTTGGCAGTTCAATTCATTCCGCCGACCGGCGATCATTATGCTCACCATCCCCCTTGTTTTGATCGGTGCGACCTTAGGCTTATTTGTCATGAATGCGAGCTTTGGCTTTATGGTGATGCTGGGTTTCTTCAGCCTCGCCGGGATCATCATCAACAATGGCATTGTCCTGATCGACAGGATCGATCTGGAGCGAGAAACTGGTTCATCTCCCTACCAAGCCATCATGACCGCATGCTTGTCACGTCTGCGCCCCATTTTGATCACCACCTTAACGACGGTGCTGGGCTTACTGCCGCTGATCATCTCTCAGGACCCCTTGTTTTATGGCATGGCGAGTGTGATCGCTTTCGGTTTGACCGTAGGAACCGTCTTTACCCTTGGTGTTGTCCCCGCACTCTATGCACTTTTCTTTCGCATTCAGCACCCTAACGCTACTTAATATTTAGACTTTTTAAGGGACGGACATACTTGGGTACCCCGTAGTAGGGGATAATTTTATGGCCCATACAGATCTGACACGTTTTCATTGAAAAACACAAATGATGCCATCACATATAATGCCATCGTCGTTTCAATGAGCACCATGCTCCCCGTGTGCGATTTAAATATATGTACAAAGCCAGCGATAAGTATGTTCACTGCTGCATTGTGCCCACGCTCAAAGCCTTTGTTTGTGCGCTGGTCGTGATGCTTTTTTCATCTGGATATTTAAGTGCCGCCGATAATATCGTTTTGCAGCTTAGATGGGATCATCAATTTCAATTTGCCGGTTTTTATGCTGCAAAATGGAATGGTTACTATCGCGAGCGCGGATTGCATGTTGAAATTAAATCCGCCTTTTCATCTGGAAAACGGGTCAATTCACTGCAAGAAGTTATTGATGGCCGCGCCCGGTTTGGCATCGGCGGTGCCGATATATTATTGGCGCGCGATCAAGGGGCGAATTTGGCCATCGTCGCATCCTACTTTCAACGCAGCCCCGTAGAAGTATTTGTTGCCAAGGATAATGGCATACAGTCTCCGGCCGACCTTGTTGGCAAAAAAATGGTGACCGGGATCGACCCCTTAATCGATGCAGAAGTCGACGCCATGTTTCGGCTCGAAGGCATCAAGGTGGCGCTCATCAACAAGGTTCCACTGCCCGATGGCGTGCCGTCCTATAAATCCCTTGGTCCACTGGTGCGCAAAGAGGTCGATGCCGTCCCCGTCTATGCCCTGTCATCGTTGTGGGCCGCAGACAAATCCGGGGTGCAGGTTCACCGCATCCGTCCGGCTGCATATGGCGTCAATTTTTATGGCGATTCATTGGTTGTTGACGCCCAGTGGGGCCGCGAAAATCTGGCCCAGGTCAAAGCCTTTACGGATGCCACACGTCTGGGCTGGGAATATGCCCTCACCCATCAAAAAGAAATGATTTCAAAAATTTCGCTGCTCCTGAAACGGCACCTGCCCTTAGACAACCCCATTGCCTACAATACTTTTTTAGCCGAACAAATTGAATCCTTGATGATCTTTCCGACCATTGAACCCGGTAGCGTCAATCCAAAACGCTGGGAACAAATTGGCCAAACACTGTTTCACAGTGGCCTAATTTCATCGGCTCCATCCGGCGATGATTTTGTATTGCTGCCCGACAAAGCGCTTGCTTCACGCAACGATCAAATATTTAGGAACAGTGCGATTTCCGCGTTTGCTCTCTTTCTCACCTTATCCATGTTTGTGATTTGGCAAAGATCGATGCGGATGCGCGATATCCGCTTTCGCGAATTGTTCGAAAACATGCACAACGGCGTCGCCGTCTATCGCTCCCTCAACAACGGCGAAAATTTTGAATTTACGGATTTCAACAAGGGCGGGGAAAGAATTGAAGGAATATTGCGCCAACATCTGATCGGCAAACGCATTACGGACATTTTGCCCAGTGCCCAAAAACTTGGCCTTCTGGACGTTTTCAAGCGGGTTTGGTCAACCGGCGAACCGGAACATTTTCCACTTTCATTTTATGAAGATGGAAAATTAACCGGTTGGCGAAACAGCTATGTGTACAAATTACCCGATGGTGAAATTGTTGCCATATACGAAGACACAACGGCGCAAAAGCAAGCCGAAGAGGCCCTAGCCAGTGCCAATAAGGAATTAGAAGGCCGCATCAGTGATAAAACAGCGGATCTGCGCGAAGAGATCATACGCCATAAAATAACATTGCGGCAGTTGCGGCTGTTTTCACAGGCCGTGGAACAAAGCCCCTATATGATCTTCATCACCACCATTGAAGGCGTGATTCAATACAGCAATCCAAAATTTTCAAAAATGACGGGCTACAGTTTTTCAGAAGCATTTGGTCAAACACCAAGCCTGATTAAATCTGGGGACACCCCAAGAGCCGTCTACACCGACCTCTGGACAACAATATTGGCCGGGAAAAATTGGCGTGGCGAGCTTAAGGATCGGGCCAAGAATGGATCGGTATTTTGGGCTGCGGCATCCATATCTCCGGTGCGCGATTCAAACAACCGCATCACACATTTTGTCGCCATGCATGAAGACATCACCCACCGTCGATTAGCGGACAAAAAAATTCGTCTTGCAATCGATCAAGCCGAGGCAGCCAGCCGTGCAAAAACAGAACTTTTGGCCAATATGAACCATGAGCTGAGAACCCCTTTAAACGCCATCATCGGTTTTTCAGATTTGATGCGAAATGAAATTTTTGGCCCCATACACAATGAAAAATACCTTGAATATGCAAATGACATTTTACAATCGGGGGAACACCTTCTCGATTTGGTCAACAGGATATTAGACGTTAGCGCAATCGAATCCGGAAAGCTGGAACTGCATGAAGAAAGCCTCAACATCCCCGACTTTATCGAGGATTGCTTACTTCTGGTGCGCCCCCATGCCGATCAAGCAGAGGTTATTCTTCTCACCGATATCTCTGATGACTTGCCCAAAATTTATGCCGACCATCTTCGGATCAGGCAAGTTCTCAGCAATTTGCTGAGCAATGCGATCAAATACTCAATGAAAGGTGGGAGCGTAACCATTACGGCGCGAATATTCGACACAGGATGCCTCACCATTTCGGTGAGCGATACAGGTATCGGCATGACACAAAGCGAACTGGTCAAGGCGATGTCGCATTTTGGTCAGGTGGATGCCGGCCTGGATCGCAAACACGAAGGGTCCGGCTTGGGCTTACCGCTCGCCCAAAACCTGATAGACCTCCATGGTGGAGAGTTTCACATCGAAAGCGAAGAAGGCAACGGCACGACCGTGACCATCTCCTTCCCACGCGAACGCGTCATATAGCCTTCAAAAGGCCTGGCGTCAGGGACAAGCCGTCCAAAAGAGCATCCATTGTCGGTGTGACATCAGCCGCTTTCAGGCGCGAGGTCTTGTTGGTTGGCGGCAAAGGTTCGTCGTTAAAAAATGTCGGCAGGGCGTTGTCGCTCTCATCAAACCCCGCGGCGATATTAAGTTGCCGCTCCAGAACCAAGGTCTCATGGCCCAGTCGGGTGTAAAAACCAACGTCCAAGTCCGTGCCAAGCGCATCGTTCAACGCGTTGACCATCATTTCCTGGTTGGCGTTGCTGACCGCGCGGCCAAACAAGCACAGGCCCAAACTATCGTTGGTGGCACACAGCACCTGAAGCTTGAAACTTTCACGCACCAGTTCTTCGACGCTGCCATCGGTGCCAACAAACGTCGGGCTGTTGCCGACGGTGTGATCGGCCCCTTGGGTGGAGGTCATCATGGAGACGGCCGTCACTTCGGTAACCCTTGGGTCATAGGCGCTGAGCGCTTGTTTTTTGATCACCGGCAGACGCTTTAAGCCACGCTTGGCACCAACGCGGGCCACACCTTGGGCCAATTCTCGGCCCCGTTCATTACCTTCGGCCATGTCAACCATGGCCTGCTTCATGAATGAGACGTCACCGAATTCGGCATCTCCGGCTTCCATAAGCACCGCCAGCAAAGCCCCGGCCTCAATGGTATCAATACCCAGATCATTGCAATCATAATTCTGACGCGCGACATCATCGGGATCGCTCAAGCCACAGTTGGAGCCCAACAGGCCGATGGTTTCATATTCCAACGGAGAGACGATTTCCTCGCCATTTTTGTCCACGTAAACGTTGGAGCACTTAATCTGGCAACCGGGCATACAGGCGTGCGAAACATCGCCGCCGCGGGCCTTATTTTGTTCGTGAATGGCTTCGCCGCCCATGGAGAACCGGGTGGTGCCATTGGCGGTGGCGCTGCCAACGGAAAAATTGTTCACCGGCAAGGCACCGATTTGGTTCATCACATCCCCGGCCAGGGCGGTGCCCAACGTGCTCATGGTCTGAGCTTTGGGATCGTTGACGATCTTCTCGCCATATTCCTTAACCGCGCCCATGAGCTTTTTGCGCTCAACGAAGGTCGGCATTTTGTGTTTGTCGATGACGATGGCCTTCACCTTCTTGGCGCCCATCACCGCGCCA